>NZ_JAUBPR010000192.1:0-8303 GCF_036700845.1 Microcoleus sp. S13_C5 | reverse complement strand
CAAAATTGGGACGTATTCTCCGCTTATAAAGCCAGTTTAGGCTTTGTTTGGGCTTAAAATTTGTTTAAGTCCCGTTAACGCCGATAAACTGTGCCGTTAGGAAGAGTGGCTCCAATCAACTTCGCTCCCGTCAAATCCGCCTCAGTGAGAATCGCTCCCCGGAGGTTGGCTCCTGTCAAGTCAGCTTTCTGCAAGTTGGCTTTACTTAGGTTAGCTTTGCTCAAGTTAATTTCATGGAGGCAAGAATTAGACAGGTCGGCATTGATCAGGTAGGCTAGACTCAAGTTGGCTTTGCTGAGGTTTGCCCCGCTCAAGTTAGCTTCCATCAGATAAGCACCGCTTAAGTTGGCTTCGTTCAACAATGCCTCTGCCATCTTAATTCCAGTTAAAAGTTTGCGGCTCAAGTCTACACCGCTGAGGTCGGCTCCGCTGAGGTTAATACCGCTTAAGTGGCTGCCATTTAAAGTAATGTTTCTCAGGTAGGTTTTGCTGAGGTCTGCTTTGCACAAATTGGCTCTATCCAAGCAAGCTTCGCTAAGGTCTGATCCGATCAAGCACGCGCCGTTTAAATAGGCTTGAGTGAGGTTAGTTCGCCTGAGATTAGCTTTCAACAGGTTGGCTTTGTTGAGGTTAGCACGGGTTAAGTTGGCTCCGGCTAGGTTGGCTTTGGATAATTCGGCTCCGGTGAGCTGTGCTTCGGTCAAGTCTGCCTCTTTGAGACTCGCTAGACTTAAGTAAGCATCTTTGAAGTTTGCCCCATTGAGATTGGCTTTAATCAGATAGGCTTTACTGAGATTGGCCTCAGTGAGAACGGCTTTGGTGAGGTTAGCGGCGCTCATATCTGCACCTATGAGATTAGCATTGGGAAGAATTGCTCCGGTCAGGTTTGCCCAATTCAGATGAGATCCGGCTAGGTTGGCGCCGGTGAGATTGGCACCGATGAGATTGGCGCCGCTTAGACTGGCTGCCATGAGGTTGGCGCCGGTGAGATTGGCTCCGCTGAGGTCAGCTTTGCTGAGATTGGCTCGGCTCAGATGGGCGTTGGTGAGGTCTGCCCCGCTGAGGTTAGCACCGATTAAGTAGGGTCGTTGCTGGTGTTGATTGAGGTTTGCCAAAATTAGAGTTGGGGCATCGCTGGAACGGTATAAATCGATCGGACTCAACACAATGCCGCGCAGATTTGCCAGTCTAAAATCTCTTTCGCCGGCTGCATATCGATTTAGAAGTTCATTGGCGTCCATTAAGTTCTAGCAAAATGTTTGAGGTTTTGATTGCTTTTAAATTTTATGATTTTCTACAGTAAGTTATGAAGTTTCTAGCTGCTAGTTATCATCAGGTTTTATTTGAATGCTAAAACCTGATTTTTTTTAACTCAGGAGCTTTTTTATAATTTAACTCACAGTTTTGATGATGATACGGTGGATAATATGGGTGCCAAACAATCTCTTTGACAGCTATTGGCAACAAAGTAATAGCTGTCAAATCAGTCAGTTTTTTGGGAAAAGATGACTGAGAATAGCTTCATGGTCTTTTCCCTCTTCGACCATAGAATCTGCTGGTTGGAGGCGATCGCGCAGCCCTAAAATAAAGCGGTTGCAGTCCGCACCCAATGATTCGCAGGATGTTTGCAGGCAGTGAAGTTCTCGACCTGTGAGCTGACTAAAGAACGCACTTAAAATACCTGCTTCTAGAAAACAGGCTGGTCGCTTAGACTTGGGGGCAGTTTTAGCAAAAAGAGAGTTAGCAATTTTTACTATTAAAAATCCATGTTCGGAATAGCTGGGATCAAGCTCAAATGTTCCCCATCCATGAGTTTTCCAACACTGCTGCAAGGACTGAAGAAATTCTACCATTTCCATTTCAGAAACTGGCTGACCGTAGTATTCGCTGACTTCTTCGCAAAAACGCACGTAGAAGTTTTTACCCCACCAGCGACCGCAGTTGAAAAGCACGAGGCGGGAAGCTTGACCTGTTTCTTGTTCTAAGCCGATATAAATAGCTTGAATCAGTGTTTCTGGGAGTGCTAAGAGCCGATCACCCCGGCGGTTTTCGAGGAGGCCGAGTTCGAGGTCGCCTCGGACGTAGGCATCGCTGGCAAAGTAGTTTCCGGGGAGTCGGGGCTGTTTGAGTAAGTCGGCAATATTAATCATCGGGAATTGGGAATTGGGAATCAGGAATTGGAATTTGGGAAGAAAGCTGATTATTTATTACCTTGGTCAATAATAATTGACTGTGCTTGGTCGAAAAATGGTTGCAATATAGCCCGGGCTTGCTCGGAAAGCAATTCTTTTAAACGAGTTTGCAGCAGAGTGCAAACAGTTGCTTCGATATTTTGAGTTTGGTGGGCTGCGACTAGGCCGGAAAGCCAGTCTACAAGGCGCTGTTCGAGAAAATTTTGATCGTTCAGCAGCATAGCCATAGCGCAGTACCGCAAGACTAACACCCAGTGTTTGAGCGATCGTTCTAAGGTTTCTTGTTTTTCGTCGGGGAACGTTTCTTGTACCTTGTTGGCTACTGGTTGGAAGATGCTTGCTTCCTTCTCTCGCAAAAATTCGTAAATTTTTAAGCGCTGGACAAGGGTTACAGCTTGACGCTTAAAAGCTATGAGTTCTTCGCCTTTTAAAAAGCGGTTTTCTGCCTGATCCAGCAGCGCCTCAATCTCAGGGTGCATGATTTTAATTAAGTGGTAATCGGTAATTGATAAAAGGAAGGAAGTTCGGCAACAAGCAGTGTACGGGGTTTAACGGATTTAACTAATGGATTTTGAGGGATGAGGAAAGAGGGGTGAGGGAAGATGGATGAAAGATTGCCCTATTTTTTATTTTCCCTTCCCTACACAGATTAAAATAGGTCAAATAAATCATCAATGGTGACTTCTGCTTGTTCAGAAATAGAAATTACTGGCAAGGGTGGCGGTAGGGGTAGGGCACCTACTTCCGGAATTCCTTCCCAAGAAATAGCTTGAAAAAAGTCTGCTACTGGCTGGGTTAAACTCAGAAGTTGACCGGGGGCCGAGCCATTTGGGGTTTCTAAAGATTTTCCCAGCCAATTATAGTGACCAAAGAATTCTTGGACAGATTGGTTCAACCATGAAGTTTGACTTTTCATCTTTCTTCCTGCCTGGAGAAATCCACCATCGCACTTTCGATCGCGAAATTGGTGGGAGGAAAGGCAGGGCAGGGGATGTGCCTTTCCAGGTTGTTTACCGCAATATTTCACCGTGTTGCAGTCGATTTTGAATATCGCGGGCGTTGGCACCTTCGTTGAGCCAGAATGCTGCTGCATCAATTTTATCGGGATTACCGAGGAGGAACTTGCAATAGGTTTCTCCCATTGAGTAACATTGGAGTTCTATGCAGCTCAGAGGCTTTTTGACTAGAGAGCCGAAGAAACCGGCGAACAAACCGGCGTATAGGTGACAAACCGGTTTGCCTACGTCGCCCAAAGTGCGAGCAACTGCTGAGTCAAAGAGGTTGATGAAGATGCAGCCGTGTTTGCGATCGCTCATGTCCACTTCCCAGCGACCCCAACCTTGAGCCGTGAAAGGCCACCACCAAGTTTCTAGCAGAAACATGAGATTTGACTGGCGAATGTTCTGGCTGTATTCGGTACTAAACCATTTTTGAAAAAATTCGGAATCTTGGAGTCCCCACTGGCAACCAATAGTATACATGATGACAGAGGACGCGGGGCCGACTTCTTCTTCGAGCCCCTCCACCAAACCGATAATGAAGTCTTCGCTGGTAAAAATGTTGCGCGACTCATTCCAGTCGTCAATTGTACCCCTCTGGCGATCAAAGGCAAAAAAATCCTGAAACCTATAGTGGCTGTGAGTTTTAGGATGCTTTTGCTTCAGTAGCGATTCGCTGTGGGGGGAGATTTCTTTTTGGGCGGTAGAGACCATTGGCGGGTTATTCCTTGTTGGTGTAGTTTGGTGAAAATTAGAGTCAAATAGACTGGCCTGTGTATCCAATTTAACTTTATTTTTCTAAAGGCAGGCACAGGGGATATTTTTTTACTGCAATATAAAAATTAAGAATTCTAGGATGCTAAATTTGGGGGCTTCTTGGGAGTTCTGCCTTCGGAAAACTGCTCTCTGAGTGCTGGCGAAAGTGGGTATAACCTTAAACGGGTATGTGTTATCGTTTTGTGCAAGCTGTCCAGTATATATATAGGGCATATGGGGATGAAAAATCACGCTTGTATTGCAATAGGGATCAATCAATATCAGTTACTCCAGCCTTTGAGTTATGCCCAAGAGGATGCAGAGGCCCTGTACGGTTTTTTGACTGAGGAGGCGGGTTTTGCGCCGGATGGATGTCTGCTGATGACCGATAGCTCGCCGTCGCTGTGGGGTCAATCTACATATCCAAATCGGGAAAATATTCTGAGATTGACCCAAAGCCTCTGCGCGGAACATGTGCAACAGGGAGATTTACTCTGGTGTTTTTTTAGCGGCTACGGTGTCAGCTATGAAGGTAAGGATTATTTGATGCCGGTTGACGGCAATCCGGCTGACATTCAGGGTACGGGGATTCCGGTAGAGTTGCTGTTGAATACTCTGAAAAACGCTCCTACGGAAACGGTATTGGTGCTGGTTGATATGAACCGCAGCCAGATTGTGAAAGCGGGGGAAACGATCGGCTCTCAAACGGTCGAGCTGGCGCGGGAACTGGAAATCCCAACGGTACTTTCTTGCCGCCCGAATCAAGTTTCGCGGGAAACTTCGGCTTTGCGTCAGGGGTTTTTTACGACGGCGCTTTTGGAGGGGCTACGATCGGGACAGTGCATGACCATTAAGGGTGTAGACCGTTTTTTGAGCGATCGACTGCCGGAGCTGTGTGACCACCATTTGCGTCCGAAACAAGAACCTTTGATGGTGGTGAATCCTCCGGGAAAGGCTAATTTGGTGATTTTGCCCGATGCTTCAGGGGTACCAACTGCTGCCTTGGCCGGACGCAACGGCAATATGACGGTGGGTACGGCTGATGGGTTCGATCGCCCGCAAATGGCGACGGCTAACGCTCGAATGGATCTGCCTCCGGCAGTTCGCAACGCTCAGGATTCGCCGGTTGAGATGTCGCCTGTGCCGCAGCCGAATGCTGTGGCCCCTGCCGATCGGGGGGGCGATCGACCGAACTTGCAAAAGCCGGAGGATGAGCATAACGGGGGGTCGGATAAGTCATTTTTGCAGCAGCTAGTTTTGTGGAGTTCAGCTACGGCTTTGGTGCTGCTGTTGGGTGTTTTTGTGACGAACAAATCAATTTTTATTGGTCAGCAGGAAGGAGATCCTCGATCGCCTGCTGAAAATGCCCAAAACTCTGGATCTCAAAAATTGACTGGTACTGGGGGGTCGCAGAACCAACCGCGGGCGGTGCAAGCAGGGACTGGAACCAAGCAGCCACCATCCAGCCAGCAGGTGTGGGCTGAGGCGAAAACTTTCCTCAAGGATGGTTCGGCTTCTAGTTTTAATAAAGCAGTGGTTAAGGCTCGAACGATTCCGGCTAGCGATCCGCTCTACCCGCAGGCTCAGCAGGATATTGAGCGCTGGAGTTTGACAATTTTGGATATAGCTAACGGGCGGGCTGCTCGAGGCGATTTCCAGGGGGCGATCGGGGCGGCTAAATTGATGCCGGATGTCAATAAGCCTGTCTACAATCAGTCGAAACAGGCGATCGCTCAGTGGCAGGAGCTATCCAAAGACCAGAAGGTAAATGCTGCTTTGCTATTGGCTGCTAAGGGTCAAATTAAGCGGGGGGTTGCCTCTTCTTACAGTAAAGGCATCCAGCAAGCTAATAAAATTGAACCCGGTCAGCCGAAGTATGAAGAAGCTCAACAGTTAATTGGAGAGTGGAGCGAAAGTATTCTCAAAATTGCTCAGTTGCGCGGCTCTCAAGGAAAGCTGAAAGAGGCTGTTGAAACTGCTTCACTGGTGCCGTCGGGTACTAAGAGTTATCAGCCTGCTCAGAAGGAGATCGCCAATTGGAAAACTAAGCTGCAACGCCAGAAAAAAGGTTGATTTAGTTGATAATTTCTCGGTTTCCCACCGGGAAATTATCTTAGCGACTGACCAACATCGGTCGTTCGCTCGCTCGATACCTCTTGATACTGCAAAAAGAGACCTACATATCGATAATTTAAAACCAATAATTTTATTAACCATTGCCCCTCTGCAGCTTCTGCGCGAGGGGATTTTCTATAATGCCTGGTCGGTTCGTTTTTGTAGAGTGAAAGATATCGTATGGGCTGGTTAGGGCTGCATAATAGTGGGATGATTTTGATTTTTTTTGTGGATGGACTCATGAGATCGAAGGCGTGTACTTTCACAGCAGGCGGGACGCCTAACCCTACTCCCCACAATAATCCTCAAATTGTACAGCACCGATTAATTAATATTTTTAATTCACGTCCAGAGTTACCTAAACCGAAGCCTCCACCATCAAAAACGAGTTGTTTCAACAATAAGGATGGCTGTAAAGATATTATATTTATTAATGAGAAAACTTCTAAATAAGTTAATTTACCGGGTCAATTAAAAAGTTAATATTTGTATTATATTACGTAGGACTGGTCGCTTAATTTAGAGTTATTTTAACTTGAGGAACCAGCAAATAGGGGTAGACAAAATTGTTATATAAGGCAAATAGCTAAGGCAAAACCGCCTTAAAAAATCGGGTATGCAGAGTTAATTTTTTTATCCCTCTTTGTGGGCTATTAGGAGCGATCGACTTATGGAAGACTGTTTAAACTTGTGTTGTTTTTAAATTCTTAGCAGTGACATATCTGTTATGAATTATACAAAATGAGCCGTTATTGGCAATTCTAGCGGACGAGCGATCGCCGGTAAGGAATTCAGGAGACAGATTCACCGCCACCCAGCACAAAATATCTGGATTAGCAAGCTGCGAGTCTTTCTTTCCCCGCACATCACTAAGCTGCTTTAATTAACACAAATAAGGGCTTTGCAAGAAAATCCAAAAATAAATTCTTTAGAAGTGATAATAAAAACTGACTCGCTTATTGTAGCCCTGGTAACAACACGTATGCCGGAAGTTATAGTCCACACCCAAGCCTACGGGACGATCTAAATCAATAGGGTGATGTGGCAGTGTCCGGGTGTTAAGAGGGGCGCTCGAAGAGGAATGTTCCCCGAGAGATCACTTCCCAATTGGGGAGGGTAAAACCTAGGAAGGCAAGGATTTGGAGACAATGCTGAACTTTTTGAGTTCCCGAGAGTAGCGTTAGCACTAAACTCTGCCGTATTGTGGAAATCGAGCCAAATTTGTAACAGTTCTTAACTATAAATAATTCTGCCAAAACTGCTAGCATAGTGACACTTTTGCTAGCAAAAACAGATAAAGTAAATAAAGTTGGCTAGCTCTAGAGGCCCCGATCCCCATCCTGGGGATGTTGAATCAATTTGATTCATACCAAGTGGTTTTAGAGTTACAATCGGAACCAAAGCATCGCTATTTAACTGAGTTCTTTACTTACTTTTACTTTCAGCTATGAACGTGGATTTTATCAAAGCCCAAGTCAGGTTGCTACAGGGTGCAAGTTCATCGGAGCGAGAAACCCTTATTAAAAACATCGGCGTCTGTGCTGGCGTGATCCGACCGGGAGAGTACGTGACTCCGCAACGGAAGCACGCCATCACTCTCTGGCTGCAAACAAATGCGGTTCGCCTCCGGCTTCCCCAACTTCCGCTGGACTTATCCGGCCAAAAGCCTTAACAGGGAAGTAATCAAGAGGTAGCGACAGAATCAAAGAAATTAGTCAATCTTACCTAAAAGTGCTTTTTTATTGAGCTGTACAGGATCAATGAAACACGATTAAGATTGAAAAAATGTTTGTAGGGAAAGTTGGGCTCGAAAACACGCCTGTGGACAAGAAGCGGCCGACCGCCTTGGTAGAAGCAGGAAGTGAGCGTCAAACCTGCTCTAAAAGTAGATTTGACTAAGTTTCACAGAACGGATTATTGTGCACAACTATAACCTGGGTTATTTGCTTTTAGATTTGAGATTCACGATTTAGCTCGTATTGGATAAATAGGCTATTTGTGGATCGCCTGAAAAATTATCCTATTCAATAGGTATAACTAATTACAGGGGCAGTCATTGAACTGCCCTTACTTTTGAACCCAAGGCGGAGATGCTGCAAGTTACAATAAACGCATCTACTTGCAGATAGAGTTTAGGTAAACTCTCATGTAAGCTGCAGTGCCTCTATAGAACCCATTTGAGATCTTTTTAGGCGGTGCCTAGTCGTTTAAGCATCAGTCGAATAAAACAAAGCTGGAGCTT
>NZ_JAUBPR010000191.1:0-8353 GCF_036700845.1 Microcoleus sp. S13_C5 | reverse complement strand
TTCTTTGAACACAACTTGATATTTTTTATTATATCATATTAGTTGTTTGTGTAATTAATTTTGTTTGACTACTTAGTTCGCGAGATCACGAGTGGTTAGGGATTTTTTCATGCGCTACTTCGTTACAGCCGACCAAAATAGTAAAAAATCCGGTTTCTGAGAGTCGGAGTGCGTCCCGCACTAAACGTCGCAACCATCAGGGCCGTTGCTGTAATTTCCCAGGGTGTCCCCCAACCTGAAGTCGGCGCTTGCTGTCCCAATCTGAGTAAGATAGAAGCAACTGCAACTAAATTAATTGCTAATTCAGCCGATGTCTAGCTCAGAATCCATGTCCGCTCCAGAAGAGTCCGTTAAGATTGAGTTGCCCCGCACGAGTGAGTCGGAGGCACTAAAAAAAATTCGCCACACCACCTCCCACGTTATGGCGATGGCGGTGCAGAAGTTATTTCCCAAGGCGCAAGTGACTATCGGCCCTTGGATTGAAAACGGTTTCTATTATGACTTTGACACTCCCGAACCTTTTACGGAACAGGATTTAAAAGCCATTAAAAAAGAGATGATCAAAATCATCAACCGTAAATTGCCTGTAATTCGCGAAGAAGTCACCCGCGAGGAAGCGGAACGCAGAATTAAGGAGATTAACGAACCTTACAAATTAGAAATTTTAGAAGGTTTGATCGAACCGATTACTCTTTACCATTTGGGCGAGGAATGGTGGGATTTGTGCGCTGGGCCTCACTTGGATAATACCAGTGAGTTGAATCCAAAGGCGATCGAGCTAGAAAGCCTAGCAGGCGCGTACTGGCGCGGGGACGAAACCAAAGCTCAGTTACAGCGCATTTACGGCACAGCTTGGGAAACTCCCGAACAATTAGCAGCATACAAACACCGCAAAGAAGAAGCATTAAGGCGCGATCACCGCAAATTAGGCAAAGAATTAGGCTTGTTTATCTTTGCCGATCCAGTTGGGCCAGGTTTGCCTTTGTGGACGCCGAAAGGCACTGTTTTGAGAAGTATTTTAGAAGATTACTTGAAACAAGAACAAATCAAGCGCGGTTATTTGCAAGTAGTGACTCCCCACATTGCCAGAGTCGATTTGTTCAAAATTTCTGGACACTGGCAGAAATACAAAGAAGATATGTTTCCGCTGATGGCGGAGGATGAGGAAGCTGCTGCAAATGAACAGGGTTTTGTGATGAAACCCATGAACTGCCCTTTTCACATTCAAATTTACAAAAGCGAATTGCGTTCCTATCGCGAACTGCCGATGCGCTTAGCGGAATTCGGCACAGTTTACCGCTACGAACAATCGGGAGAATTGGGCGGTTTAACGCGGGTACGCGGCTTTACGGTGGATGATTCCCACTTATTTGTCACGCCGGAACAGTTGGATGCTGAATTCTTGAATGTGGTGGATTTGATTCTGTCAGTCTTCAAGAGTCTGCAACTGAAAAACTTTAAGGCGCGTTTGAGTTTCCGCGATCCAAACAATTTAGAGAAATACATCGGTTCCGATGAAGCTTGGGAAAAGGCTCAAGGTGCAATCCGCCGCGCGGTGGAAACTTTGGGAATGAATTATTTTGAAGGAATTGGCGAGGCGGCTTTTTACGGGCCGAAACTCGATTTCATTTTCCAAGATGTCTTGGATAGAGAATGGCAATTAGGAACTGTTCAGGTAGATTACAACTTGCCCGAACGTTTTGATTTGGAATACGTTGCTGAAGACGGCACTCGCAAGCGTCCGGTGATGATTCACCGCGCTCCTTTCGGTTCTTTGGAACGCTTGATCGGGATTTTGATTGAGCAGTATGCAGGGGATTTTCCGCTGTGGTTAGCGCCGATTCAGGTGCGGTTGTTGCCTGTTAGCGCCGAATTTTTGCCGTTTGCGAAGGAAGTGGCGGCGAAGATGAAAATGCTCGGAATGCGCGCTGAAGCTGATGAGAATAGCGAGCGTTTGGGCAAGTTAATTCGCAATGCTGAGAAGGATAAAATTCCGGTGATGGGTGTTGTGGGTGCGAAGGAGGTTGAGGCGAATAGTTTGAATATTCGGACTCGCGCTTCTGGGGAGTTGGGGGCGATTTCGGTTGATGAAGTGATTGGGAGGTTGCAGGCGGCTATTAGCAGTTATGGCGATTTTTAGGGAATTTTAATCGCAGATTTTAGAACGGGCGAGACGCCCGTTCCACGATTCACTTAATGGGCGTCTCTCCCTTCCACGATTCACTTAACGGGCGAGACGCCCGTTCCACAATTAATGCAAATGATAAGCGGTTGTGCATTTAATTTTCACAATCTTCTCCGTTGCCTTTGCGCGCGGGTGATGCGGAACCAATTGTAGATTTACAAGCGTTAGTAAATGGGGCTTAGGATCGCGCAGCCAAGGACTTTAGAATAGATTATATCGCCGTATCAGTTCCCCCACTGTCCCAAACTTAAGCTGTTTGGGCGGATGTTTTGTTGGAGGAGAGGGGATCGATCGGATGAGAGAGGGAGGTTTAAGTGCGATCGCCCGCATATAAATTGCTGAGATATAATTAGATGAGGTAGAGTGGCAATCAAAAGTAATGGCAGATATTCACATCAGCGTCGAAGGACAAGATGCAGTTGCTGCTACAGAGGAACTGTTGGCGATTTTTGGCTTGTCGGGAAATTGGGAAACAAGCGGGGATGATGAAAAAGAGGGAACTTTAATAACCATCCGCTTACGATCCAGAGACAATTCCAGAAGTACGAGAACTAGATGAGCTACAAATCTTTGTCGGAGCCAAAAAACACAATCTGGGTGCCGACAGCAGTAGATTACTTGAGACCAGGTATTCTCAGATGGGTATTAGGAGACCGAGGGTGCTAAAACGTTTGAACCTTTGTGGAATGTAGTCAGTAGATGGGGATGCTATTTTTATGTGATTGATGGCCCGAAAGTTTATGCAATGTTTGTTCCAGATGGAAACCAAATTATCTGCAAAACTTACATGACTTGCGGTTGAAGATGAAAACACAAGATTAAGAAACCCGGATAGCTCGGTTAAAATGAAAGACTATTTGTTATTCTGGCATCCGACAACAAGTTGCTCAGATTTTCAATTAAAATACTTGTTCATTATTTCACGTTTAATGATGTTCCCCTTCCCTATTCAATTAATTATTCCGATCGAGCATTACTCACCGCACGCTCTCGCTAAACCCTACGCCAATTCAGCAACGCCGGGATTTGTTTGTGTGGACGGTGTAGGATACTGGGTTCTAATGCTGAGGCGTTACAAATTGTTGCGAACAGATGCCGTAATGCAGTAAAGAGTGAGATAGTTGGTAGTGGTGCATGATAATGTTAAACTAATAAAATAATATTAATACTCCTGAGTATATATGAGTATCACTTGTTTAAGAGGTTCTTATGGAAAAATTATTAAATACGCTCATAATTATGGTAAACAAGTGGTAAACAAGGATATAAATGTCAAGAATGTGGGTGACGGTATTTTGTTCATGAGTATAATTTATCGTTAAGGCTAGTTCCGTGACCTGTAATTACTATACACTACTACCCAATTACTATGAACGACAGAAGTAATCCAAATAAGCTTATCCCCGATCCAACAATTGAAGGCAAGACTCACTTTATCTCACCACGCTTACTAAAGTTATTAGATTGCCAGACCCCTATAAGTCAATTTTTTGCCCAAGCGACCTATATGAGTCGCCGAACTGAGCCGGAAAGTATTGATTTTACTTTCGGTGATGCCCATGAAATACCACCTCCAGGGTTTGTAGAAGCCTTACAGCGTTGGAGTGTACCGCAAAATCAAGGGTGGTATGGCTACAAGGGAAATATTCCACAATCACGGATCACTGTATCCGCTGCTCTTCAGGATAAACGCGGACTTTCTATATTGCCTGAAGATATTTTTATGACCAATGGTACTGTAGTTGGTTTGGCGATTTGTCTGCAAATGTTAGCTGGTGAGGGAGATGAGGTAATTATTTTAACTCCACCCTGGTTAGGTTATAGGAGTATGGTGCATTTTACCGGTGCGGTTCCGGTGGGTGTGCCTGTGGATACAAACACCTTTGATATGGATTTGCAGGCAATCGCATCTGCAATTACAGAACGGACTCGAGCAATCATTATAAATTCACCCCACAACCCTACAGGTAAGATTTTTTCAGCTAGTACCCTGGAGGGTTTGAGTGGTATACTTAACGAGGCTTCTAAGCGCTATGGCAAGCCTATTTATATTATTTCCGATGAAGCCTTCAGCCGCATTGTTTTCGACAACCAGACTTGTTGCAGCCCTACTCAGTTTTACCCATTTTCTTTGTTAGTATATGGCTATAGTAAGACTTTAATGGCACCCGGTCAACGTATAGGGTATATTGCTTTACCTCCCACTATGCCTAATCGGGAAGAAATAAGACGAATCATTGCCCTCCTACAACAAAGTCCTTTTGGTTGGTGTTATCCTAGTGTGCTCATGCAGTATGCCTTAGGAGACTTAGAGCAACTAAACATAAATATCGAGCATTTACAAAACAAGCGAGATCGGATGGTGAAGGCACTCCGGGATATGGGTTACAACCTGTATAACCCTGACGGGACGTTCTTCCTCTTGGTGCAATCACCTTGGGATGATGACCTTGCTTTTGCGGAGTTATTAGCAAGTCAAGATATATTTGTTTTACCAGGAACTCCCCAGGAAATACCCGGTTACTTCCGAATTTCCTTTACTGCCAACGAAGAAATGATATCGCGTTCTCTACCCAAATTCCAAGCCGCGATGGAATACACTGTTGCTAACCCACTTCCTTACCCCTCTTCTGTCACTAAGCCACAGAGTATAATAGAACAAAATCTCTCAAACCAGAGCTAGGTCTATGGTTAACCCTCGCCAAGCTAATTCAACCTTGAAATTGATTGAAGAGTATTGTCGCCATTACAGAAATCTGTTTTCAGAAGTTAGAAGCTTTGAAACTTTTACACACCTTCATGCTGGTAGAATTTCTGATATGGCGTTGCTGAATTGGGGTAGGGTTTAGCGAGAGCGTGCGGTGAGTAATGCTCGATCGAAATAATTAATTGAATAGGGAAGGGGAACATCATTAAACGTGAAATAATGAACAAGTATTTTAATTGAAAATCTGAGCACCTTGTTGTCGGATGCCAGAATAACAAATAGTCTTTCATTTTAACCGAGCTATCCGGGTTTCTTAATCTTGTGTTTTCATCTTCAACCGCAAGTCATGTAAGTTTTGCAGATAATTTGGTTTCCATCTGGAACAAACATTGCATAAACTTTCGGGCCATCCGTCACATAAAAATAGCATCCCCCTCTACTGACTACATTCCACAAAGGTTCAAACGTTTTAGCACCCTCGGTCTCCTAATACCCATCTGAGAATACCTGGTCTCAAGTAATCTACTGCTGGCGGCACCCAGAGTGTGTTTTTTGGCTCCGACAAAGATTTGTAGCTCATCTATTTCTCGTACTTCTGGAATTGTCTCTGGATCGTAAGCGGATGGTAGCAGCTTTCCAACTTGCTTGACCCAATTAATTATTGTCGTGTGATGCAGGCCTTTGACTCTCTCGATCGCACGAAAACCCATCCCATTGGCATACATTTTTAGGCATTCATATTTAACTTCTTGCGCCTAACCATGGTGGATTTGATAGCCCTCTCTAAATTGCCTGCCACAGTCAACACAAATATAATTTTTCTTGCCTTTCTTCTGCCCATTTTGATTAACATGAGTTGACTGACATTCATGACATTTCATTGGCTTGGGCTTTCAGTTAATTGGTTTTTGTGAATCGTTCACTCGCTCTATCGTACCTCAATTCAACAACGCCAGGAAAAGATTGGCAATGTTCAAGGGAAAGCTGCTACTTTGCACCAACGAGCAGGAATTTATGCGAATCAAGGGGAAGTAGCCAAGGCGATCGCACTGTATGAAGAATCTCTCGAACTTCAGGAAAAGATTGGCGATGTTCAAGGGAAAGCTGCTACTTTCGCCATGTTAGGACAGTTGTTGGCATCGCAGGGAGATTTTGACAAAGCTTTGAATTATTTACAGCAATCTTTAAACATTTTGCAGCATTTGCGATCGCCAGACGCGGAAACAGTGAGTAAAATTATTGCTGGGGTTCAGCAGATGGCTGAAAATTGAGGGTGAGTTGGCAGTTTATACAATGTTAAGCGCCTAACCGCTTTTTCAAAGCATCCAAAAAATGAACAGACCAATATTCAAGAAATCGGCTTTTCAGAGGTTTGATGAATTTATCCCAAGGATTGAGGTCAACAATATAATTACCGATTTTGATACCAACAGGCTCTAAATGTTTGCCTTCTATTTCCTGGCTCAATAAAGGCAATTTTCTATTACTTAGCTGTTGTATGAGCCAAAGTACATCGCTGTTTTTTTGTTGTTCTGGACTTTTGTTGATATCATTGGTAGAACCAGCAATATCATCTCGATCGAAAGAAATTATTGCAGTCAAATTAAACAGAGAACTATTAGCAATAAAGCATTGAGTTTGTTCTCGGGTTGGTAACACTCCTAAGCGGAATTTGTCTAACAGTTTTGCTAGCGATCGCACTGGAATAGCGCTCTCTGTATTGCTGATATCAGGAGCAATTAATAAGGACGGCTGGTCTTTAATTGAAGGTCGGTCGATGCCCAGATTTTCGATTAAGCTGTGAATCTGTTCGTAGTCAGGGCGATCGCAGAATTTCTCCACAATATTTGGATACCGATCGTCGCTTAAAAATTCTAAAAGAGCAATGTACTTGCATCCCAGACTGTGACCAACCCAAAAATAACTCGATGGTTCTTGATAAATTTCGCTTTCATAGCCTAATCTTTGAGCAATCTGGGTCAGTTCTGTTCTCAGTATCTCCTGCTCTTTTAATAACCCAATAGCGATGGGCCAGTGACGAAAAGTAAATCTAAATGGCAAAGCCACTACGGTATAACCTTCTTCAAACAACTGCTGTAAAAAATATCGATAAAACAAAGTTGGCAAACTACCAAAAAAAGTTCCACCAATAAATTGAACAACACCTTTGGGCTGCGGATGAACAGCTACCCAACTAAAAGAAACAGGCTGAAATTTAAATGAGTTCGACATTTGAATAAAGCTCAGTAAGTGTATAAGTGGGCGTAATTAAACGTAAGTAAACGTAAGGTGGGCATTGCCCACCCTACAGTTACTTACCATTTAACACTTCTAGCCGCGAGACATTCTGACAGGAATATCGAATTTATCCATCACTGTATTTAGCTCTTTCAAATTGACATCATTGGCATCGAGTTGGGCCAGCAGTTGCACTAGCAGTTGAGCTTTTTCTGAATTGTCTGCTTCCAAACTAGCCAAGTCCAAATTACCGTTGCGTAACTGTTCCAAAAGCGGCTCAAGGATTGGCCCGATGATAATTGGTTTGCCTGGTTCAGGAGGAATTTCGTTCAAGCCTTTTCCACTGGCGATCGCTAAAGTGTAATTGATTTGATCGAAGTCTGGTGAAGGATTAGGTACTGATGGGAAACCATTCGGCAAGAAAGTACCGCGAATTTCGGGATTCAATAACACCTTGACTGGTTTTGTGCTTTGGGGTACAGACTTGGGAAATTTGAAGATTGCTGGCAAAAAGAGTGAGACATATCCGCGCACTTCCAACAAACCTGGAGTCAGAACTTGTGGGATTTTTGGTAACAATTCAACAGATGCTGTTTTGTGAGCGGGTATTTTGAAAACCCCACTATATACCTGCGGTTTTACCTGAGTCAGAGTTACGTCGATGTTAGCGCCTTCAACATCAACAACTAAGGAAACGTTCTGCTTGTCCGGGGGAAGCAAGATGATTATTTTATTAGGATCTGCCGGCACGGGTAAGCTAACGGTAAACTCAATCCGATATCGCAAGTCTATCGCTTCGAGATTGGAGATGGTGAGAAAGTATCCCTGAACGACTCGGCGAGCAACAGCCTCAAGGCCACCAATCGGAGGTGCGATCGGCTTTGCGAGGATTTCAAAGGTGGAAACTTCCATGTTTGTGTCCGAGTAATTTAACTTTTAGCTTGGGTTATTTAGCCGGAAAATTTTGTTTCTGTTTTTCCGTGGCTATATCTATGAATAACTAAACGTCGCGGTTGGTTAACAGTCGCTTTTTCTGGTGACACTCATTTGAGTTAACTCAAATGAGTGTCGCTTGATTGTGCGTCTTGACAATTTAAAAATTTTTGTTAAAGCGCTGATGAACACGGATCGGGAATTTAATTTATCCGGCTCTCCTGAGTTTATGGTGTAAAATAGCTCAACCAATACAGTTAGAGTAATGAGCTTTCATTTAGACTATTTAT
>NZ_JAUBPR010000307.1:0-1141 GCF_036700845.1 Microcoleus sp. S13_C5 | reverse complement strand
TCTTTGGCGGTTACTCCGACCATACCTTCTCGTCCTGGTAATAACTCTTTAATCCGTTCCCATTGGTCGTCGCGCAAAGCATAGCGTCGGCTCATCAAAAAGCTCCTCCTGAAAGTAAATGATTGTAGTTCCGTACTATCTTCACACAATGCTCAAAAAGTCAACCACTCTATTTGATGACACGCCCTAGTAGCAAGGCAGAACCCCCCACTAAACCCCAAAATCCTGCCTGCAACCACACTGGAAACATCAGCCCTACCTCAGAGGAAAATTTTTTATGCCCGCCTACAAATTATATAGAGCAATCCTAAATCATTTGTGAATTTCTTACTCCCTCCCCTTGATAAGGGGAGGGTTGGGGTGGGGTAAAAAGTTTACGACTCCTGCAAGGATTGCTATATAGGACTTACGCATGGGCGCCAGAAACCGGGTTGTTTACCTCATTCACTAAGTACATTGCTCATAGTTAGAGTCGCTAGTGTGCCCATCAACATTAACTTTTTTACCCCAGGATTCGATGGGCTCCTTCTAATGGTTTTCAGCTCGAACTTTTTGGCTTTATTTGATTCCTCTAGAAAGCTAATAAAAGAGCCGTGTAAATTCCAGCACCAAGGGCAAATGCCCAAAACCGACTTTCTCGTTCTTCGGGCAATTCTTCTTTGAGGACGTTGAGAACAATTCCTCCCGCTAAAAAAGCAAATAAAACTGCGATCGCAGTTTTTCCAATTTCAGTAGCGCTACCCAACACCCACCCCACAATAATAGCTGCTGCTAGTATCCAGCGTCCGATGCGCTCATAAATATGCTTGTGGTGTTCCCGCAAACCAGAGTCGTTCACTGCAAAGTGCAATGCCATTGCACAAGAAAACAACAGCAGATTGGTAATGCCCGGTTCTTCCCGATGCAGCAGCAGATAGCCAATCAGAGCGTTGTAGATTGAAAAAGAGCCAATGTGCAACCAAAAAACACCAAGACTGGTCACATCCTCTTTGCCACGCTGACGAGATAAATTTGCAATTCGTTCCAGGCCGTAAAATACAGTCAATCCTAACAAAGCTATTAAATAGGGTTTGCTGAATATATCGATCGCGTGTTACTTAGCCTGGGTTACGCGATCGCGCGCTCGAGAGTAAAGTGCAAG
>NZ_JAUBPR010000190.1:0-8509 GCF_036700845.1 Microcoleus sp. S13_C5 | reverse complement strand
TTTTAAACTACGACTCATAAACGCACCATACAAGCTATCTCTCTATTATATGCAACTTCACATAAAATTGGTATAACCCATTATGCAGCCTACTCCCGAACCGAACAAGGCATTACCTATCTTCTTCTTTCTCTTCCTTTGCGCCCTTCGCGTCTTCGCGGTTCGTTAAATAGATATTCTTTGAGGGGTTCAAGAGTAAATTGTGGCAGTCGATCGGCTCATAATAACAAAAGAACGTTAACAATTCTTAAAAAAAATGGCTAGAGACTTGCGGGGATTCCTAAAACTACTCGAAGAACGGGGACAACTGCGCCGGATTAGCGCCTTAGTCGATTCCGACCTCGAAATTGCCGAAATTTCCAACCAAATGCTGCAAAAAGGCGGCCCTGGATTGCTGTTTGAAAACGTCAAAGGGGCCGAATTCCCCGTCGCAATCAACCTGTTGGGAACGGAAGAGCGCGTTTGCTGGGCGATGAACATGGAAAAGCCGATCGAACTAGAAGAGCTCGGCAAAAAACTGGGAATGCTGCAACAGCCAAAACCGCCGAAAAAGATTTCCCAAGCGATAGAATTCGGCAAAGTGTTGTTTGACGTAGTGAAAGCCAAACCCGGCCGCGACTTTTTCCCCGCTTGTCAACAAGTGGTACTTGAGGGAGAAGGGCTGGATTTGAACAAAATCCCGATGATTCGCCCTTATGCGGGAGATGCGGGCAAAATTATCACCCTGGGTTTGGTAATTACCAAAGATTGCGAAACGGGTACGCCGAATGTGGGGGTTTATCGGTTGCAGTTGCAGTCAAAAAACACGATGACTGTACACTGGTTATCGGTGCGCGGCGGCGCGCGGCACTTGCGGAAAGCGGCGCAGGCTGGTAAAAAATTGGAAGTTGCGATCGCCCTTGGAGTCGATCCCCTGATTATTCTCGCCGCAGCAACCCCAATTCCTGTAGATTTATCGGAATGGTTATTTGCGGGACTTTACGGCGGTTCCGGCGTGCAATTGGCGAAGTGCAAAACGGTAGATTTGGAAGTACCGGCGGACTCGGAAATTGTGTTAGAAGGAACGATTACGCCGGGGGAAGTTCTGCCCGACGGGCCCTTCGGGGATCACATGGGTTATTACGGCGGCGTGGAGGATTCGCCGTTGGTGCGGTTCCACTGCATGACGCACCGCAAAGACCCGATTTATCTGACGACATTTAGCGGGCGGCCGCCGAAAGAAGAAGCAATGATGGCGATCGCGCTTAACCGTATTTATACGCCTATTTTGCGGCAGCAAGTATCGGAAATTGTCGATTTCTTCTTACCGATGGAAGCCCTGAGTTATAAAGCGGCAATTATCTCGATTGATAAAGCATATCCCGGTCAAGCGCGCCGGGCTGCTTTAGCATTTTGGAGTGCATTACCGCAGTTTACTTACACTAAGTTTGTGATTGTTGTCGATAAAAGTATCAACATTCGCGACCCGCGTCAAGTAGTTTGGGCAATTAGTTCTAAAGTCGATCCTGTTCGGGATGTATTTATTCTGCCGAATACGCCTTTTGATACGTTAGATTTTGCCAGTGAAAAGATTGGTTTGGGAGGCAGAATGGGGATTGATGCTACTACGAAGATGCCGCCGGAAACGGATCACGAATGGGGGGAAGTTTTGGAGTCCGATCCGGATGTGGCGGCGATGGTAGAAAGGCGTTGGGCAGAGTATGGTTTGGCTGATTTGAATTTGGGTGAAGTCGATCCGAATTTGTTTGGATATGAGATGAAGTAGGGGAATCAACCGTAAAATCTGACATATCGCACATCCTCGATCGACCTGTGGGGGCGGGTTTTTTAAACCATTTATGACACAGATAGACAATCTCAAAAACCCGCCCCCACCCAACGAAAAATCGCAAGCTACCTCTTTTTAATGCGAGCGCAACTCATGCGCTTCGTCAGAGAAACCGGGTTTTTTTCTGAGTCTTTGCGCTGCAGCGAATCTGCTCGATAAAACCCGGTTTCTGAACCTCCGACGTTATTGGGACTGCATCTTAACCCGCAAAGGCGGCTTTTGTTTGTGTAGACGCGGTTTCAACTGCCGTGTCTTCAAAGATAATATTACGTCCCATTTCCCCAAAAAAATTTAAGTACGCTGACGCGCGCAAAAGGGTAAAGAGGAAAGAGAGAAAAGGGCAAAAGGGCAAAAGAGAAAAGAAGAGTCCTCGCGGGAGACTACAGCAGAGAACGAAAAACCGGAGACTACGCGGAAACCAGAGCTACGCGAAAACCGATGGTCCTGTAGCGAAAGTCCGTCGTAATCCAGTCACGATTGGCACTGCGGCAATCGACCGCATCGTCCCGCCAGGAACCGCCACGCATGAAATTAGACCTTTGCCATTTATCGCTGCACCATTCTTCAACATTCCCGTGCATATCGTATAAACCAAACGGATTCGGTGGAAAACTCCCCACATCCGTTGTTTGTTGGCGGTTAAGTCCCTTCGGCGCATAACGGTAGGGGTTATTGCCATCATAATTAACTAAATCCGGCCTAATCGTGTCGCCAAAATAGAAAGGCGTTGTAGTTCCGGCGCGACAAGCATATTCCCATTCGGCTTCCGAAGGTAAGCGATAACTCTTGCCTGTTTTTTCAGAAAGTTTCCGGCAAAATTCCACAGCCTCATTCCAGTTAACATTTTCTACAGGACGTTTCGCACCTTTAAAATTAGAAGGGTTATTTCCCATCACCGCTTGGTATTGTGCTTGAGTAACTTCATATTTACCCATAAAAAAAGGAGCAATCTTCACAGTTTGCTGCGGCCCTTCATCGTTAGTTCGCCATTTTTCAGTATCGGGAGAACCCATCACGAAACTGCCTCCAGGAATTGCAACCATATCTAAAGTAATACCCTTACCAATATTTTCTATAAAAACCCGTGCTTGTCCTTTACCGCGGTTGGCAATTTGCCCCCTTGAGTTGACTGTTACTGTTTCAAAATTAAAAGTTTTTAAAAAAGCATTTGCCGATGGTTGTGGCGATGGACTTGAAGATGAAGAAGATTTGTTGCTCAACAAACTTTTACCCACCAAGGCTAATGCCAACCCTCCCCCAGCCAAACCCACTAATTGTAAAAAACCTCGCCTTGTCGTATTAGTTGAAATGATTGGTGGGGGAGGCGGTGGTATTAGCCTTGGTGGCGGTGGGGAAGGCAGCGACAAAGATAAAAGTGCTTGCAAAGCTTCCCCAGCATTCTGATAGCGCTGACTGAAATGGTCGCGCACCATTTTTTCTAAAACATCAGCAAATTTCGGATTGATTCTTGGCACAAAATGCCGCCAAATTACTTCCCCCGTACTCGGATCTTCCTGCAATTGGTGCGGCGGAATTCCTGTTAATGCTTGAATCCCAATCATCCCCACAGCATAGACATCGCTGCACAACTTTGGTTTACCTTTAGCTTGTTCGCTGGGCGCATAGCCGGGAGTGCCGATCGCAATTGTTCTAGTTATATCTCCATTAACATTTACAATTAATTGATTGATTTCCCTCACTGCCCCAAAGTCAATCAACATTATTTTACCATCTTGGCGGCGGCGCATTAAGTTAGCTGGTTTAATATCTCGGTGAATTACAGCATTTGGCTGGTGTTCGTGGGCGACAGCTAAAACTTCTAAGATATTTTTTAATAAGGTAATAACGGAGGATTCGCTTAACTTGTTGCCAGGAACAATCTCCGTATTTAAATCGTGTCCGTCTATGAATTCCTGAACCAGATAAAATTCGCCATTTTCTTCAAAGTGAGCAAACAGACTCGGAATTTGCGGAGATTGATTGCCTAATTTGTACAAAACTTGTGCTTCAGTATCGAACAAACGTCGGGCTAACTTCAAAGCAGCGGGACGATTGTCTTTCGGTTTCAGGTGTTTGACGACACAGTGGGGTTTTCCGGGTAAGTCTAAATCCTTAGCTAGGTAGGTGTCGCCAAAGCCGCCGCCTCCCAAGTCTTTGATTATTTGATATCGGTTGCGGAGGATTTTACCAGGGGGAATCATAGCTTGTCAGTAGGGGGGTGCACATTAAGATTATTTTGACACAATCTCTGTTGGGGTTTGCACTTTCGCTGAGCGCCGACGCTTTTCATCGAACTTGCGTAACAATAACAAGGTTTTTGGCTGTTGGGTTCCGTTCCTCAACCCAATCTACGGCTACAGCTAGATCGATCGAAGCGAGATTGTTACTTTTATTTCTAGATTCTAGACGGCGATGCACCCTACTAATCGGGTTTGTTGTTGCGCTCAAGCGCTGAGGGCTTTATTTTTTTTAGTTTATATAGCCGCACAGATTCCCATGATTTAATAATATGTCAAGTTCGCACAAAAGTCAAGTAAAATTTGCGTTCGATCGCACCTGATTTTGCGTCAATTTTCTGTCGATCGAGAGCGACAAATCATAGAATTCCAGAGTGTTCAATACAAACATTCTCGATCGCGGTAATTGACCGGACGTGATATTAGTCAGTCCTAGACGCACTCCCACAAAGAAACCGGGTTTTTACCGAATTTGCGGACTGTAACGAAGTTTTCTCGTAAAAACCAGGTTTCTGACCACCCGTTTGGAGTTTGATAAACTTAAAGTAGTAAATCAAGATACACCATGACATCCCAACTTCAACAAGCCATCAATCTGGCTCAGTCACTTTCATTCGCAGAGCAGCTTGAACTCCTAAAAACACTATCCACGATCGTTCAACAAACCCATTCTCTAGAAAACCAAATCACGCCCGAAGCAGACACAGACTTTTCAGGAGAAAGCTTTCGCACATCCTGGCGACAAGCTGTAACCGGACAAACTCTACCCCTTTCTGAACTTTGGGAGGGCATCGACGTTGACTGACACGCCTTTGGTCGAAATTCGGTTAACCCCTGAGTTTCAGCGCAAACTGAGAACCCTAGCAAAGAAATATCGCCAAATCCAAGCCGATCTTCATCCTATCCTTGAGCAGTTGCAATTCGGAGCATTTCTTGGAGATCAAATCCCTGGTATTGGCTCTATCGTTATGAAAGTGCGGCTTAAGAATAGCAATATTCAAAAAGGTAAAAGTGGCGGCTATCGCCTGATTTACTGGATTTCATCGCCTGAGTTGATTGTTTTATTAGACATTTACTCAAAGTCTGACCAGCAAGATATCGAAGTAGGGGAGATTCGCCAAATTATTAAAGCATTCAGCACGCCATCCGAAGAAACAGATGTTTAAAGTGATTCAGGACACAGCGCCGTGCCGTGTCTTCCTTTGTTAGCAACCTAATTAAACCCATCTTCCCGCGGACAAATCAGTTTATTGTTCCAAAATCTCAACTAAATCCTCGATCGCAATATCGAACGCACGAGCCATCTTGTCCAAAGCTGTGTAGTCAACGGTAGCCATGCCTGAAGAATTGGCATAGGTAATGATCGTGGTATATGGAATACCTGTTCTTTTGGATACTTCTGTCAGATTCCAACCCTTCTCTTGAGCAAATTCTCGAACTCGCAGCCTAATTCGTCCCATTCCCTCTTGACAACACTCGAGTATTCGAGTTTAATATAAAACATCATAAATAAGCGATCGCCCTCCGACCTGAGAAATCAAGGGCGAACGCCTTTCCTTTACCACCCACAAAAGTGGGCAGAACACATCTATGATACCAAAACAATCGACATATCGCGATCGACTTCAACCTTGGTGCATAATTCGCCACCTCCCCAACTGTCAGCGGTTAACAGTCGCCCGTTTCAGCCGCCGCCCCGATGCCGAATCTTACCTCAAAGCACTGCGCCGCTTAATGCCGGCAGTCCCGCATACAATTGTTTTCGTAAATGCGCTGTCTGTCTTAGATGAAACCAGCGTTCCAATTCCGATGCAATTGTCGATCGAAAGTTAATGCGATCGAACTGATATCTTGCATTTGTTGCCATATTCCGGCAGCGGTTTAAACCCCCGACGGAATATGCCAATAAGTGCAAGATGTGCGATCGAACCTATTATTGCAAAAGGTCGATCGAGCCTTCAGTCATCATCTGCCACAAGCGAAGCTATGCCCTAAATGCTATTCCCAAGCCATTCGCGTCAGAAAAGTATTGCTAAACTATAAATAGACTTGAGTCAAGGAGTCAAATCAATGCCATCTCCCTTTCCCGGTATGGACCCGTATTTAGAGCATCCCGAACTCTGGCCTGGGATGCATAACTTGCTGATTAGTGAAATTTTCAGGTTTTTATCTCCCCAACTGCGTCCTAAGTATTTAGTGTCACTGGAAGTGAGAATCTATGAAACTGCTGACGACGATTTATCAGTCATTGGCATTCCCGACGTAACTGTAATGCAACCACAAACTGCAACAGAAACAACAGCATCAAACATAGCAGTTGCAGCACCGCCTACACAACCATTAACAGTAATTATTCCCATGCCCTACACGGTTCGGGAAGGCTATTTAGAAATTAGAGAAAGAGAAACCAAAGAATTGATAACAGTTATTGAAATCCTCTCGCCTACCAATAAGCGAACTGGCAAAGGGCGACAAATGTATGAAGAAAAGCGAGAAGAAATTTTAGGTAGCCGCACTCATTTAATTGAAATAGATTTACTGCGGCGCGGTCGAAAAATGCCAGTTATCGGCAATGATGTTGAAAGCCACTATCGCGTTTTGGTATGTCGGGGAAATCGCCGTCCCAGAGCTGATTTGTATGCTTTTAACCTGCAAAACCCGATGCCTGCCTTTCCTTTACCGCTGCGATCTGGCGATACTGAACCTGTCATAAACTTGCAGGAATTATTTACTCAAATTTACGACATAGCAAGTTACGACCTGAAGATAGATTATCGCAACTGGGAAGTCATACCAGCGCTGTCAGAGGCCGATACAATTTGGGCAGATGCTTGGTTGCGCGATCGAGGATTGCGAGATTAATTTGCCGTGCCGCCAAAATCTGGTTAAATACCCTATTTATTTCTTAGTCTGCGGAGGCAGACTTCGTTTGACTTGCAGAGCGATTTCCCTCGCAGAATGACTTAATTCTCAAATTGCTTAACAGCTAAACATCTTGGCTTTGCATCAACCGCTGCTTCAAACGCGCCGGATCTCCCCGATCGACCACTTCGCCCTTTTCCAACAAAAAAGCCCCATCACAATAATTCAACTCATCCAAACGGTGAGTCACCCACAAGGCCGTAATCCCGCGATTTTTCACCAACCGCTGCACCGCCGCCACCAAATCCAACTGAGAATCAGGATCTAACAAAGCCGTCGGTTCATCCAAAAGCAGAATTTCGCAGTGACGGGCGATCGCCCCAGCAAGAGCAATTCGCTGCTTCTGGCCCCCACTCAAAGCATAAATTGGCCGCCGCTGCAAATCCAGCAAATTCACAGCCTCCAAAGCCTCTGCCACCCTCGCCCGCACCTGAACGTTAGAAAGCTTTTCCTCCACCAAACCAAAAGCCACATCCGCACCCACCGTCGGCATCACCAATTGGTGGTCGGGGTTTTGGAACACAAAACCCACCCGCCCGCCCAGGTCAATTTCTCCGGACTGGGGGTGCAGCAGCCCAGCCATCAGCCTCAACAGCGTAGACTTGCCGCTGCCGTTAGTGCCCAAAAGCATCCAAAACTCGCCCTTGGGTACATCCAGAGAGCAACCTTGCAACACTCGATCGCCCGACGGCCAGCAAAAACCCAAATCCCGCACAGCAACCGCTGACTGGCTCATATCGGCACCAACACCCCCAGCCCTCATTCTGCTCCCATCGAGACAAAGCCAGGGGATCTGCCTGTAGATGACGCCCCCGATTTCTGAGAAACCACCACCCCAGAAATCTCGCTGCTGAGCACAGCCACCTTTTTCTCAGGATTTTTCTCGCAATTGAGTTCCAAGATTTGCGGTTGGGAGTTGCGAATCGCCTCTAACACCTGCTGGTAAACAGTCTCAGCGTCCTCCTGCAACTTCCGCTGCACCGACAGCGATACGGGCGTGTTCTTCACAATGATGTCAATGCTGAACATATAGTCTTAAAAACCTAAGTTTGGAGCTCTATCCTCAGTATATATATAGGACTTACCCAAAGAAACCCAGTTTCTTAGAAAAATAAGAGGTTGAGGCCGATATATCTACGAAGTCACCGGCCTTCTGACGCAAAGCGCAGACTCTCCTATATAGTAGAAGTTCCCAAATGCAGGGCAAGGACTTGGGGGGCTTCGAGGGCTTCGGGGACTTCGGGGACTTCGGACAAGTCAAGATCCGGAAGTTTTTTAATAAAAACTTGCTCTTGTAAAGAATTACCTCTATAATCGTCAATACGGTAAAGAAAAGTAAACTCTGTTCATAATCCAACTTGTTTTCTGCTAAGCAGAGGCAACGGTGGAAGACTCATGACTAGAGACAGATCCGTTGTAATTATATCCATTTGGAGATTTGCGTAAATGACAATCGCAGTCGGACGCGCCCAGACCGAAAGAGGCATATTTGATGTCCTCGACGACTGGCTCAAACGCGATC
>NZ_JAUBPR010000306.1:0-1150 GCF_036700845.1 Microcoleus sp. S13_C5 | reverse complement strand
GCAAATTAGTTCGTTGTCATCTTACAATTTTATTCTTGAAGCCCTATTCTATGCAGCTTCATATTAAATTGGTATTATCGCTGGTTAAACCTACAGTCACATCTGCCGTGGGTTGACTTTTGAGTTGAACTGTAAATGTGGCTTTACCACCCGCCTCAGTGGTAGTTAATCCTGTGGTCGGTGTGATGGTAATGCCAGCAGTATCATTGTCAGTAATCGTCACACTTTGGTTAATGGTAGCTCCTAATGCTATCCCGGATGACGGGCTGCTAATTGTTAAAGTAGCTGTTTCCACACCTTCGATAAGAAAATCATCATTAACTGTGACGGTTACTTGCCCCGTATTACTGCCATCGAGTATCGTGATTTGAGCGGGAATAGCAGCAGTAAAATCAGCAGGGCTAGCAGTACCATTTAATGCTAAATCAAGGGTTTGAGCGCCGACGACGTTACCTTCAGCAGTGGCGGTAAAGGTAATAGCTGTTGTCCCGGTTTCGCTGGCAGTAGTTTTGCTGGCAGTGAGGTTAACTTTTGGTACGGGAATGGTGATATTAAAGGTGGATATGTCGGAAAGGTCAACACCACCATTTGCTGTACCACCGCTATCTTGCAGTTGCACGCTTACGGTGGCAGTACCGGGTTTGCCGCTGGGAGTGTAGGTAAGTGTGCCATTGGTTGCTACACTTGGTTGAGTGGTAAATAAGGTGTTGTCGGTGTTAGTAACCGTGTAGTTGCTAACTGTTTGACTTGATTCATTGGCGGGACCGAAAGTAACGCTATTTACCCAATTACTGACAGTTTGAATTGTGTTTGTCCAAGCTGTTAGGGTTTGATTCCCTAAGTTGGTGAAACTGGGTTTGTCATTGACTGAGTTAACGGTAATCGTAAAGTTTTGTACTGCGGAAGTATCGACACCGCCGTTAGCAGTGCCACCGCTATCTTGTACTTTGACATCAAAGGTAGAAGTGCCATTAGCATCGGTGGCGGGGGTGTAGGTGAGGTTGCCGCTTGCATCTATTGCTGGCGATGTGGCAAATAAGCTAGGGGTGCCGATGTTACTAACAGTGTAGGTAGCGGTTTGGGCAGCTTCGTTGGCTGCACCGGCGTTGAAGGTGGCCCAATTTGTGACTGTTTGCGCTCCTGCGTCTTC
>NZ_JAUBPR010000305.1:0-1151 GCF_036700845.1 Microcoleus sp. S13_C5 | reverse complement strand
AATTACGGGAATTTCGTCAACAAGCTTATGAATGTCTCGGCAATGCCAAAGACGCCACCTTTGAACTAGCAGACGCGATAATGACGACTCGCCACGTCTCCTGTGCGAGGAGATTTAGCCCTCAATCCCTTATTTCGGCGTGAGTGGTCAAGCGTCTACGAAGCGCTGCAAGATTGTAGACCAGACCGAGACCAATTGATGCAACTGTACATCCAACAGATGTCAGAAGTAGAACGTCCAGTATTAGCGATCGATCATACGGCATGGTTGAGGCCCCATGCACGTACCCTCAAAGAACGTACCTATGAACATCAACCCACAGCCTTACCCCACGGTATACCTGTTGGCATCGGTCAAGGATATAGTACGATCGCACTAATACCTTCGATGAGTGGCAGTTGGGCGCTGCCATTGAGACACGAACGTATTACCAGTTGGGACAACCCGATAGGTAAAGGCGCTGAACAATTGGCACAAGTATGTCAATATCTTCAGCATAGACCCATCGCTCTATTGGATAGTGAATATGGGTGTGCACCTCTGGTTAAAGCCACCGCAGCCATTGCCGCCGATAAACTAATGCGTATTCGCTCCAATCGTTGCTTATGGTCAACACCCCCAGCCTATAGTGGTCAAGGCAGACCCAAAATTCACGGTCAACAGTTTAAGCTCAACGACTCTCAAAGCTGGTGGTCACCAGAACAAACTCTGGAATCTGTTGAGCCCAAACTGGGGAAAATTCGGTTAAGAAAATGGGATGACTTACATTTTCGAGGCAGTCCCAAACATCCAATGACCTTGATTTTAGTCGAACGTCTAGAAACTGTAACGGGTCGATTAAATAGTCAACCTTTGTGGTTAGTTTGGGTTGGTATCCAAATGCCGTCTCTGGCGGAAATTTGGCAACTGTATCTACGCCGCTTTGCCCTCGAACATTGGTATCGGTTAGCAAAACAAACTTTACATTGGACTGTGCCGAAGCTAAGCACACCAGAACAGTGTGAACGATGGAGTGATTTGATGCCTTTGCTAACCTGGCAATTATGGTTAGCTAAAGATGTAGTCAAAGAAATTCGTTTGCAGGCGGCCAAAGTCTCTGCCTCAATTGACGCCTGGAAGGGTTGTACAATCAATGTTTCCACTTTTAATCA
>NZ_JAUBPR010000304.1:0-1154 GCF_036700845.1 Microcoleus sp. S13_C5 | reverse complement strand
ATTTTGTGGCGGTTTATCAAATATCAATGGCTCGAAATAGATGCCTACTCTAGCTGGCAATCTCTTGTTTCATCTGTTGAAAGAATTCTTAAAGAATTTGGAGATAATTATGTAATTAATTTTGCTTAACTACTTAGCAGCCTGTCGCCTGAATGAGTCTGCTTACGAGTATGCCTTTAATCGGGAAACTAAAGAGCGAAATGGAGCGCTTACCTATTGGTTGCTGGATACTTTAAAACAGCAAAACCCCGGACAAACCTATCAGGATTTGTTCGATCGCGTCAATGCTAAAATCCACAGTCAATTTCCTCAACAAACCCCAATCCTCATAGGTGAGGTGAATCGGATGATTTTTGGCGATGAGTTGGCTGAGACTGTATATACAATCCCTGTCTTAAACGTGGAGAAAGATGCACAAACAGGCAATATGCAGGCTAAGTTAGGGGTAGGTCATGTACATGGTGTGGCTAAGGGAGCAGAATTTGTTATCTATCCGCGCAGTACAACCGATTTAAAAAACCAAGAAAATCGGATTGCGATCGCCACAATTATTCAAAGGGGAGCAACTGACTCGCTGTGCAAGCTTGAAGCCATTGAGGGTAAAGAGCTTAAAGTTGATGGTGGAGATCGAGCGGTTTTAGTTACTCCATCAATTAATCTGGTTCGTCAAGTTTCCCTGTTTTATCAAGAAGCAGCAACGGCAGAAGAGCTAGCTGAGTTTGCTAAAACCCAAAACCTGCCGCCTAACAAACTTTTGCCAGAAATTTTTAAACAGCAAGAGGATACATTGGAGGCAATCAAAAAAGCTATCCCTGGAAATGGCCAAGGCTGGGTGGAGTTAGCAGAAGAAAAAGCAACTGAGGATGATGATGAGGGAGTTGCTTATCAAGTCGCTCTCAATAATCAGGGAGAATATGAAATATGCGATCGCGGCGGAGATCCCTATAAAAATATCGCTCCTATAACAGTCAGCGATCCTGATGCTGCTAACACAGTTGTGAAACGATTAGTTCATCTAGCGAAATACCACGCTACAGCAGAGTTAGATAACCTGGATAAAAGTTCACCTCTGGTAGATAACGGGACTTAAACAAATTTTAAGCCCAAACAAAGCCTAAACTGGCTTTATAAGCGGAGAATACGTCCCAATTTTG
>NZ_JAUBPR010000189.1:0-8572 GCF_036700845.1 Microcoleus sp. S13_C5 | reverse complement strand
ACTTGAACGGCTTAATTGGTAATCAGCGAAGACCTGCATGAGTATCATTACTCACTACAGAAGTGACATGCTCCCAATATTTTTTTATTGTCTCATCTTAAAATCGGAGGCTTTAAACCTCGATTCTCCATCCTGTCCCACAGAACCCATTCTTGATTCTGGGTTCTGAATTGTGAATTTTTCTTTGGTAAGGTGCGCCGAAGAGCACCCTACGTTAACTTTCCAAACGCGCATTACTGGAACTTGTAAGGTGCGGCGCATAGCACTTTACTTGTCTACTTTTCTGGTCGCTGAATAATTGTTTCAACTACCCGCCGCTTGACTTTTGGATCGATACCAATCAGCCGCACGTATTCGCCGCCGTGTTCCGCCAAACAAGTTTCTAAAGATGCAACCACATCTTTTTCCTGTGCACTGTTAATCGTCGCGCAACTTTGCCAAGAACCAGTCTTAAATCTGCGATTATCGGCATATTCCATGCCAATTTTGCAGCCTCTTGCTAACAACTGCTTTACTTGTTCCAATACCTCGGAACTCAGCCGCGCCGCATGACCGTTACCACCTTCAGAACTTGGCTCAACGTAAGCCTTATAATATTTGGATGACGGGTCGTTTAATTCACTTTGCGTTGGCGCAGCAGCAGCAGGGGCATTGGGGGTTCCTTGAACGTTAAACAGCCGCGATTGGTTGTATTCATCTACTAAGCGCATTTCCTTAATCCGCTTTTGTTGACCCACCATCAAACTGCCCATTTCTAATAAATGAGCTAGGCTGAAATTCGGGTTATGGAAATCTGGCGCTGCTTCCAAAGTGTTTACCAAACGCTTGGAAACTCGCTCGATTCCTACTTTGTGAATGAATTCGCGGATTTGTTCGTCATAAATGCGCGATCGCAAAGCACTAAAAAAGTCGATCGCCTGATCTGCAAAATTATCGACTAACGCCACAATATCGGTTTTTGACAATTTGTCGGACTCAAAAATTCCCCCGACAATGCCAATTTTATCATCCCGGCTGGGTTCCCAATAAAACTTTTCCATCCGCCCGTCGCGAATCAGCGGCGCGTACAGCGTAGAAAAATCATTTCCCGTGACAATAATCGGCACTCGGTGCAGCGGCGTGCTGTCATAACTTCCCGGTAACTGCACGTTAGTTGGATTGTCAGCAATATTCATCAGAGTCGCATTGACCATCTGAGTATTGACAGTATATTGAGTAGTAGTATCAAACCTGCCAGCACCAGCATCCAAATCGTTAATAAAGATGGCGCACATCTCGCCCCGCACCCTAATTTGCTCCGCCGCTTCCCGGTAGCGCAAGCGAATTAAACGCGCAGGATCTCCTGCATCCGGGCTTTCTAATTCCCCACCAGATATCATCACCGGTTCAAAGCCCATTCGCCGAAAAACCAGCTCGGTTTGAAAAGTTTTGCCTTCTCCTTTACGGCCGTGAATTCCCAAAATTAGGGGAACTCTTACCCCTGGCAAATTTAAAAAGTTCTTAGTGACGTGCACCGCAACTTTATCGAGAAAGTTAGGAGAAATGTAATAACTCATCAGTAGATTTGTGAGGGATTAATTGTTGTTACTGTTATGATTTTATGACAAAACTAACAGCCTGCACCGCTAACCTGGATTTTTACCGTACAATCGAGGTCTGTATATTATGTGTTAAGGAGCGATTCGTGAGTCCAGAAACCTTACTAAAAGAACCAAGCGTGCAAGCCGAAGCCAGTCCCTTCAGTTCTGAGAGCTTCGACAGCTATGTAATGACAACTTACGGGCGTTTTGCGATCGCCCTAGAACGGGGCCTCGGCTGCCGCGTTTGGGATACCGAAGGCCGCGAATATCTCGATTTTGTGGCCGGTATTGCTACCTGCACTCTGGGACACGCCCACCCGGCAATGGTTGCAGCGGTAACTAAGCAAATTCAGACCCTGCACCACGTTTCTAACCTTTATTACATCCCCGTACAGGGCGAGCTGGCGAAGTGGCTTGTAGACCATTCTTGCGCGGACAGAGCCTTCTTTTGCAACTCCGGCGCCGAAGCTAATGAAGCGGCAATTAAACTCGCCCGCAAATACGCCCACGAAAAATTAAATATCTCGAATCCGACAATCATTACCGCCGTTGCGAGTTTCCACGGCCGGACTTTGGCGACAATTACGGCCACGGGACAGCCTAAATACCAGAAGGGTTTTAGCCCCTTGGTGCCGGGATTTCACTATGTGCCCTACAACGATATTAGTGCGATCGAAACGGCGATCGAGCAACTCGACAAAGACGAACGCCAAGTAGCTGCAATTATGCTGGAAGCGCTGCAAGGCGAAGGCGGAGTTCGCCCCGGAGATATCGCCTACTTCCAGCGCATTCGGGAAATTTGCGACGAAAAAGGCATTTTGCTCATTCTCGACGAAGTGCAAGTCGGGATGGGACGCAGCGGCAAATACTGGGGCTACGAAAACCTCGGCATTGAACCGGATATCTTTACGTCTGCCAAAGGATTGGGCGGCGGTATCCCGATCGGCGCTATGCTGTGCAAATCTGCCTGCGATGTATTTGAACCGGGAAGTCACGCCAGCACATTCGGCGGCAATCCTTTTGCTTGCGCTGTAGCTTTGTGCGTTTGCCAAACTTTAGAACGGGAAAACCTTCTAGAAAACGTGCAGCAGCGCGGGGAACAGTTGAAAGCAGGGCTCAACAAGTTGGCGGCCGAATATCCCCATTTAATTGCCGAAGTGCGCGGCTGGGGTTTGATTGTCGGGATGGAATTGCAAGCTGATATCGAACTTACATCCGCTGATATCGTCAAATCTGCGATCGCCGCAGGAGTTTTGTTGGTTCCTGCAGGGCCGAAAGTGCTGAGGTTTGTCCCGCCGCTGATTGTCACTTCCGCTGAAGTCGATCGAGCTCTGCAGGCAGTGGAGTCAGCCTTGCGTTCTCAAGCGGTACAGTAAACTCTACTGAGTTGATTTTTGTTAGCTGTAGCGCTGAAAGTCGCGCCATATCCTAGATAACTCACTTAGTCCAGGACACACTCTTCCTCAGAAACCGGGTTTCTTTCGAGATGTCTCGTTACTAAACCCAAGAGTTTCGCAGAAACCCGGTTTCTTAGCCTAAGTCCCATAAGGGTAAAAGTAAACCCGTCCCGCTGCAAGTCTGTCGGGGCGGGTTTGTCAAGTTTAGAAACGCCTGTGAAACCTGCCGCCACAGGGTGATGGCGCGTTTAACCGCAATTTTACTAGGCACGCGCAAAATCATACTATTAGCGATCGTAGGTGCTAGTTTCGCCATAGTGTGTCTGTTGGGACTTGTCAATCCTGGTTTAACTATTTCGGGCCCTTGCCACTAAACCGAGTACCGTTATAGTGGGAAGGGCAGGTGAGGACGATTGCATCCTCAAGTAATTTTGCGTATCGCTTTCAAGAGAGAAAATATGTAATCCTCGTCACAAAATTTTTTCGTAATGCTTTGATCATCAACTGTATATTGTGAGAGAATAGAAGAACCAAGGAGGTGATGTTGATTGCTACACGAGGCTATCCAAGTTCGTTTGTATCCTACCCAAAATCAACAAATACAAGTAGCTTCAACTTTTGGGTGTGCGCGTTGGTGGTCTAATTATGGTCTAAATAAATCAATTGAAGTTTATAAAAAAACTGGTAAAGGACTTGGCTGCTTCGGGTTCAACACACTTTTACCGACTCTCAAAAAATTAGATAAAAGTGGAGGGTTAGGTGAGTTTTACAGCAAAGTTTTGCAATTTACTACGCTCAAATTAACCACTAACTACAAATTTTTTTGGGGTCGATTTACGGGGCTTTATAACTTCCCATCTCAAGATAAAAAACAGTCATTTCATTATACTCAAAACGTTAAACTTGTAGCGGGTAGTAGGATTTTCCGGTATAGGGAAATTACTCAACCCCAAATAAATAAATATAGCTTAAATGAGGGTAAAATTCATAATTCAATTATTAGTAAAAAATATTCAGGGAAATATCTTGCATCTATACTGACTGAAATTAAAGCTGAGAACCAGACAACAAAAGAAGGTAGGATGGCGGGCATTGATTTAGGAGTGAAATACTTTGCTATTGTCCCCGATGATGAAAAAGTATCTAAATATGACTTTAATGCTAAGCATTTTGCCAAGCACGAGAAGAACTTGAAGCGCAAGCAGCAAAAGTTAACAGACGAGCAGAAAAAAAGTAATTCTGAATACAAATCTAGAAAAGCTGTGGCCAAGGTATGCGAACGGTTTAGGAATTCGTGGCAATATTTTCTACATAAACTTAGTTATAAGTTGGCCGGCGAGGCGATCGCGGTCATAGTAGAAAAATTTAATTTATGGGACATGATTCGCAACTCCAATTTTGCGAAAGCAATATCAGATGAGGTTTTGGGAAGTTTTACCAACTTTTTAGCCTACAAGTTGGAACGCAAAGGCGGGAACTTAGTTGAGATGGATAGATGGTTTTTCAGTTCCAAACTCTGTTCTAATTGTTTCCATCAAATGACCGAGATGCCATTAGATATGAGGAAAGGGACTTGTCTTCACTGTGCTACCGATCGCGATCGGGAGGGGAACGCAGCGATAAAGATGAAAGCAGAAGGTATCAAAATACTAAAGGCGGAAGGTTCAGCCGTTTCGGCTTTAGGATGCGAGGTAAGACCAAAGCTGGGACGAAAGTCTCCGCTAAGGCACTCGCCTATGAGTACAGAAGCCCCTACTATATTCGGTACTACGATTTAGGGGTGGGTAGTTCACTTGGTTGCAGGGAAGCAGCGCTCCTATGGTTAATAGTTTGGCGGAATGCACGATGGACGAACAGCGTCGCAAAACTGATGTTAATATGCTCCAAGCGCTGCTGGAAAATCCTGGGGACTCAGGAATAGATTTGATTTTGAGGACGAACCCAAAGTCGATCGACTTTGGGTTCGTGCAAACGCTTTATGTGGAAGAAGTGGCACTGACGCGAGAAAGCTTGCTGAAAGCTGCAAAATTTTTCCAAAGGGCGATCGCACCCTTAGAATCTGCAAAGGGCAATTCTAAATTGCCCGCAACCGGGGCAGCATATCTGGCATTTTTAGCAGAAGTATTGCAGGCAGTGGCGCGCAGCGCTGATTCGCAGCACCTGTACTCGCTGCTGAGAAACAATTTAGATAAACTCGACCAGAATTTTGCACAACTGCTGCGCTGCTGGGCAAATTTGGTGTTTTCTGCTGCCAAAGAATCCGAGAGAAGGCGGATTGCAGCCCTGATCGGCAATCTGAGCAACAAAATTGGGCGGTTTCCCCTCGGCAGCAAGGCTAATAACTTGGAAATCGAAATTGCAGGTTACGAAACAGTTGCGAAGGTGTTTACCCGCAAAGACTTTCCCCAAGAATGGGCGGTGATGCAAAACAATCTGGGCAACGCTTACACCGATCGCCCCAGAGGTGATAAGGCTCAAAATATCGAACAGGCGATGGCTTGCTTTGAAAATGCCCTACAAGTACGCACGCCCGAACAGTACCCGGAACAGTGGGCGACGCTGCAAAATAATCTGGGCAACGCTTACAGCGAGCGTCTCAGGGGAGATCCGGCAGACAATCTAGAACACGCGATCGCCTGCTTTGAAAATGCCCTGCGAGTTCGCAGTCGCGAGACTTTCGGGCAAGAGTGGGCGAGCACTCAAAACAATCTCGGCCGTGCTTACAGCCGTCGGCTGCGGGGCAACCGAGCCCAAAATCTGGAACTGGCCGTCGCTTGCTACCACAATGCTTTGCAAGTCTACAACCGCAAAGTGTTTCCCCGGCGTTGGGCCACAACTCAAAATAATTTGGCAAATGCTTACTGCGAGTTGCTGCAGGGCAACCGAGCTGAAAATCTCGAATACGCGGTTACCTGCTATCAGAGAGCTTTGCAGGTGCGGACTCGGGAAGCTTTTCCGCAGCAGTGGGCGACGACTCAAAGGAATTTGGGCCGGGTGTTTGTCGATCGCATCAAAGGCGATCCGGTGGAAAATGTGGAAATGGCGCTCGCCTGCTATCAAAATGCTTTACAAGTCTACACCCGCATCAAATTTCCCGAAGCCTGGGCTTCGATCCAAACTTACCTCGGTAGGATATACAGTCGGCGGGTGAAAGGGGAAAAAGCCGAAAATATGGAAATGGCGATCGCCTGCTATCAAAATGCTTTGCTATTTTGCAACCGCCAAAAAACTCCCGAACGCTGGGCAATGCTGTGTGCCTACCTCGGCCGCGCTTTCTGCGAACACGTGAAAGGGGAAAAAAACCGCAACCTCAAAAGCGCGATCGCCTGCTATCAAAATGCGGCCGAAGTCTACACCAGGCAGGCCTATCCCAACCGCTGGGCAATGCTGCAAATTTACCTCGGCAGGGCTTATTCGCAACTGACGGAGGCGGAAAATTTGTCCCACATGGAAAGCGCGATCGGCTGCTATCACAGCGCCTGTCAAGTCTACACTCGCGAAACCTATCCCCACCGCTGGGCTGAAATTTTATTTTATTTGGGTCAAGCTTACCGAGTTCGAGGCGACTTGCTTCGCGCCTACGGGGTTTTTACTGCTGCGGTCGATACTGTTGAATTCTTGCGTTGCGAAGTTGGGGTTGATACAGTCGATTTTGGCGATCAGACGAGTACCGCAAAAGTCAAATTAACCCGCACCTGGGCTGGACTCTATAAATGCCTGGTGCAAGTTTGCCTGGAACTCGGCGCCAGCCAACCTGAATATTACGCTAAGGCTCTGGAATACGCCGAACGCCACAAAAATCGGAATTTGGTAGAACTGCTGGTTAAATGCCACTTGACTCCGAAAGCCGAAATTCCCGCAGCGGTGCGAAGCGAGTTGGAGTCGCTGCAACTGGAAATAGCGGGGGAACAGCGGCACCAAGAAGAGGGAGAAGCTGAACCGAACACGACCTTGATTTCTGAGGGCGATAGCCAAGGTTTGAACAGCGGTTCTCTGCTGCCGAACTCGGACTTCATGCACTTAAATCAATTGTGGAAGCAGTTTGATAGGTTGATTGCGCGGGAGGTGCAGGCAAACGACCCTTTCTTCAGCCTAGCTCACAAAGTTGAACCGATCGCTTTCGAGCAAATTCGCCAATTGTTGCCTGATGACAATTGCGCTGCTGTGGTGTGGGCGAGTTTGGGGGAGTTGCTAGTTGCTTTTGTGGTGGTAAAGAGTGCACAATATCCCACCGTTCACCTGTGTTCGTCGGAAAATGCTTTGGCTGCCGAAAGTTGGGGCCAGGAGTACCTCACCGCTTATTCTGAACAAAAAGGTCGCTGGATCAATCATCTCTCAGCTCGCCTCAAACGCTTGGCTACGATGCTGGAAATCGATCGAGTGGTGGCGCTGATTCCCGATAATTGCGATCGGCTGATTTTTGTGCCGCACCGATTTCTGCACGCTTTGCCACTCCACGCTTTGCCTTTGGCGGGGAGAGACGGGTTTGAGGACGGTGGGGGAATTTTTAGGTCTGGGTGGAGCGATCGCAGCGGTTTTGATGTGGAAACCTACAGCCTTTCGGATTTTTCTCAAAGTTCGTCTTTTGGGGACGTTGCAGCGCCTGCTGCTTATTTGATCGATCGATTTGCCGGAGGAATTCGCTATGCTCCTAGCTGTCAGCTATTGCTGTTGAGACAAAGTGCACACGGAGCGACTATTGGTCGGTACAGACCCGGTTTGCAGGAGCTTTTGGCAATTCCAACTTTCACCAGAGATGCGTTCTACAGCAACATTGAAATCGGCAATATTTCCCAGTATTTTGCCAGTACACAAGTTGTGCGCCATAAGCCGGCAATTAAAGAGGCTTTTTCCCAAGAAATGTCTGCTAATAATGGGAATTTGCCCCAGCAAATAGGGCAGTTGCAGCAGATAAAATGCGCTCACTTTGCTTGTTTGAGTTTGCTTAATTTGGCTTGGCCACTGAAATCGGCAGTGTTTTTGAGGAATGATTCTCTGAGTTTGGAGGAAATTTTTAATCTGGATTTTCGGCAATATTTTTTAGTTACTTTATCGGGTTGCGAAATTGCCGCTGGCGGAGTTAGCGGTGCTGGAGGAGATTTTGTGGGTTTGTCGGCGGGTTTGTTGTATGCTGGCACGTCTAGTGTGGTTAGCAGTCTTTGGAAGGTGAATGATGTTTCTACGCTGCTGCTTACGAGCAAGTTTTATGAAAATCTGGGACGGTTTTCTCGGTTGCAGGTGGGAGATGTGGCGATCGCGCTGGGGGACGCTCAAAGGTGGCTGCGGGATTTGACTAGCGAGGAATTGGAGGTATTGCTGGCGGATTTTCAACCTCAAATTTCGCAAATGTTCGATCGGCTTTCTCAAAGTTCTCGCCTGATTGCGGAGGCTTCTTTGCAGCAAATTCGCAACCGCAAACCCTATCCTTTTGCTAATCCTTATTATTGGGCGGCTTTTACTGCGGCTGGGGTTTAGTGATTAGTCATTAGTCATCAGTCAACAGTCATCAGTCATATCGTGTCCGGTCGATCAACCATGATATAATCAGGAGGAACACCACCCCCATCAAATAAAAAATGCCAAAACGAATTACGA
>NZ_JAUBPR010000303.1:0-1159 GCF_036700845.1 Microcoleus sp. S13_C5 | reverse complement strand
CTAGTGTCATGTCAAGATAATATTGTCGGATACAGTTTTTTTAGCTTAACCCTTGCTTTGTCATTGGTAAACTGCCAATTAATTTTGGCTTCTTTATTATTACGATCTTCCTGCCAGGCTGCTACCTCTCTTTTCATTTCTCCAATTTTTGATATCCTTCGATTCAGACACTGCGACATTAGCACATGTAATTCGATTTCCGCCATATTTAACCAGCTGCCATGTTTGGGAGTATATACAAATTCAAATCTGTCCCAAATTCTTTTAGCTTCCTGCGGAGAAAATGTTTCATACAAGGCTGCGGGTTTGTGCGTTCCATAATTATCCATTACCAATATGATCTTTTTAGCCCTTGGATAATGTCTATCCGCTATCTCCTTAACAAACACTGCCCAGTCGGTCTTCTTTTTCACCTCCGTAACTTTGACATATCTTTTACCCCTCAGCGGTTCATTGGCCATGAAGATATTCACCACGCCACATCTTTCATATTCATAATCTTCTTTTCGTTCACTACCTTTTTTTTGCGCTATTGCTACCCGGGTTTCTTTTATCAACTGCTTAGGAGATTCATCCATACAAACCACCGGAAAGTGTCTATCATACTTCGTTTTATAAACATCCAGCACCATTTCCATGTGAGCGACAAAGTCACCGTTTTGCAGAGGAGGTATTATCCAGCCTTTGACTTTCCACGGTTTAATTTCGTTTTTTTTAAAACCTGGCGGACAGTTTCATGAGATACACTTTCAGCGAATTGTAGCTCAACCATTTTATCAGCTAACAATCGAAGTGACCATCGGCTTCTTCCGGCAGGAGCTTTACTACAGCTCAAAGCGATCAGGTGTGCTTCAAAGTCCCCATCTGTTTTCAAGTCCTTTACCTCAGGATAAACCTTCCTTTCAATACACGCTTCAAAACCTTCTTCAATAAATCGTTGCTTTACCCGCTCAACCGTCTTGGTAGTAATTTGCAGCATTCTGGCAATCTCATCATTCGAAAAGGGTTCACCATATTTACCCACATCACAATTGAGCAGGATACAAGCATTGCGAAATTGTTGCGAACTATGTTTCCCCTTATTCATGATTGTCCTAAGCTGTTCTCTCTCAATGGAAGTCAGCGTAACGTTATAATGTACCATCTTAATAGATTTGAT
>NZ_JAUBPR010000302.1:0-1161 GCF_036700845.1 Microcoleus sp. S13_C5 | reverse complement strand
CTCTTGTTTCATCTGTCGAAAGAATTCTTAAAGAATTTGGAGATAATTATGTAATTAATTTTGCTTAACTACTTAAGATTTGAGATTTAAAATTGTGGAAATGCTCCCACGGATAAATCTGGGGGGTGGTGATTCAGACACAAGCATAAAGTTACAGCTAACGTTGCAGAAAGCTCACCCCTGAGCGGGGTTGGGATGATAGACAGCATATAAAAAAGACGCTCCCCTTAGCCTATATATCAGCCTTTATTCAGTATTAATACAGTATTAATACAGTGGCGCTTTAGCTGGCGGGTGAGCTTAAATTGTTAAGGGGAGGTCTGAGCTATGCACTCATAGCGACGATGATCCGACTTTTCCGACTTTAAAGATCCGACTTTTCCGACTGACTGGAGCCTGAGTGGTGAGTTAACATAGTGATAGGTGCATCTGAGGCTAGGTAAATTACTGCCTAAATTAATCGCAAGTTGTTTGTCCACTTAGAGTTTCAGGCACCAGTAATGTTAAATTGCAGTTCTGCATCAATTCCTTGCTCAGGCACTCAAGATATAGATTCAGCTTTTTGGAAATTATGGCAGGATAATCAAGATTATCTTTACCGTTGCTGTCGCAAGTGGATGAGCAACCCAACCGATGCTGAAGATGCCCTCAGTCGCGCGATGCTGAAAGCTTGGGAGAAACTAAGAGATTGTACCGATGATATCAAAAACTTTAAGGCTTGGTTAACCAAACTGACTTATAACCTGTGCGCCGATATCCATCGAGATCGCAACAGGGGTGCCGTAGGAGTTGACAGTTTAGACACCATTGCTATAGGAAACCAAACCGAATTAATTAGCCAAGAAGAAACACCTGTTCGCGCTGCTATGCGGGGAGAAGTCGAATTATTTTTTCGCGAGGCAATAGATGAGTTGCCAGATAGATTGCGCGAGACTTTTCTTCTCGATTTTGAATCAGGGCTATCTTATCCAGATATTGCAGAACAGCTTGATATATCCTACGATAACGTCCGCAAGCGAATTTCCCAGGCGCGGGCAATTTTGCGTCAGCGGTTCAATGAAAATTTTGGCGAAGATGGGACTGACTCAGGGTAAGCGCATCTCAAACGCTATTGACAAGGGAATTTAGAGGCATCATCATGTTGGGTGGGATAAACAAGCA
>NZ_JAUBPR010000301.1:0-1165 GCF_036700845.1 Microcoleus sp. S13_C5 | reverse complement strand
TCAAAGTTTGAAAAGCCATATCCTTGTCGCATAATTAACTTAATTCGATTATTTATCCCTTCCATAACGCCACTTGTTGTACGATTAACAAAGTAGTTACAAATTCCCTCCAAATGATTAACAATTGTCAAGGTAGATTCTTTAAAGAATATCTGTGCATGATTCAGCCAATCCTTAAACTTGACCTGGGCTATTTTGACGGTCATATGGGTTTCGTATATTTCCCGAAACTCTTCTTTCATCTCATAGGCAATTCTTAAGCATTCTGATTTTTTTAAGGTAACAGCCAACCTTTGAAGTTGCTCGACATTAAGGTTGCTTCGATTACTCAACAATAAGTATTTGCTGCCTCTATCTGTAATTCCTACTGCTCGACGCAACTTATTCAAGTCTTTATTAACTGCTTTCATCACGTGAAAACGGTCGATGACAATTTTGGCATTTGGGAATACTTTTTCTATAACTTTTGGAAATCCTCCCCACATATCAATACTCACTTCCTCAACTTGTTCTCGCACCTCAAACGGTTGTTTTATAAGGGCTTCAATTATGTCTGGTTGACGGTGAGAGTCAATCATTTCAATCAAATTACCCCCCTCAATGTCACTGACAACAGTTACCAAACTTCCTTTTCCTTTTCTCATACTTATCTCATCTATGCTCACTCGTTTAACTAACTCCCAACAGCTTTTTTTTTACAGGAATTCACCTGAGTAAAAATACCTTTAATTTCGTCATAACTCAATCCTTCTTCTCGCCCTATTTGTTCCATGCTTGAGTGTTGAACACGCGCATAAATATTTTGTTCGTAGCGTTGAGTATGCCGTCTTTTTTTGGACAAAAATTCTAATTTTTCTGTAACGTAACGTTGACAGATAGCGCAGTAAAACTGCCGACGAGGTACTTGTAAATACACAGAACGACCGAAAACTGACAAATCTCTGGCTAATATAGGTCGATTCTGATGGAGTTCTTCTGTATAATTATCACAGTGAGGACAAACTATTCCTGATGCTAAAGCACTCAAACGAAAGTAAATTTGTCCTTCAATTTGAGTGCAAGTTTCAACCTTGACTCCAGGCAAGTCTAATAGATAGTCTAAATGAAAGCTCATCACTATAACTGTATTGGTTGATCTATTTTACACCATAAACTCAGGAGAGCC
>NZ_JAUBPR010000017.1:0-89327 GCF_036700845.1 Microcoleus sp. S13_C5 | reverse complement strand
AGTTGGCTGAGTATTGAGTCGCACTTTGTATATATCGCTGCCCAAGCTTTCGAGTACGTTGGTACTGCCAAGTGGTTCAAGGAAAATGACAGCGGCAGTACCTGGAGTTGGCGTTGGAGTCGGAGTCGGTGTTGGAGTGGGTGTTGTTGTCGGAGTCGGTGTTGTTGTCGGAGTCGGAGTTATTGTCGGAGTTGGAGTTGGCGTTGGAGTCGGAGTTGTTGTCGGAGTCGGTGTTGGCGTGATTGTCGGAGTTGTTGCCGGAGTCGGAGTTGGAGTCGGAGTCGGAGTTGTTGTCGGAGTCGGAGTTGGAGTCGGTGTTGGAGTTGGAGTCGGTGTTGGAGTTGGTGTTGGCGTTGGAGTCGGAGTTGGAGTTGGTGTTGGCGTTGGAGTCGGAGTTGGAGTTGGTGTTGGAGTTGGAGTTGGAGTTGGTGTTGGAGTTGGAGTCGGTATAGGCGTGGCAATGTTAACAGTAAAACTGCCTAAATTGCTACCTACAACTTGATTGCCAACAGTATCTTTTACTTGCGATGCTTGCAAATTAACAGCGTAACTGCCATTATCTGTATCATCCCAACTTCCCCCAGGCGGAGTTAGAGAATAAGTTGCCGTGCGAGTGGTACCGTTACTATTAGTATCGACGCTGACAAATGTAGCGGGAATTGAACCACCTGACCAGTTTACTACCAGATCAGAATTATCTAAACTGCTAACATCAACTCCACTGCTATCAGTGAAAGTAACTGTCAATGTCTGACTTGTGCCGCCCGCTGTAGTAAGGTTAGAAATTGTACCCAAGCTAGCAGTAGGTGCGGTAAAATCAGCAATACGAACCAGTTGAGTTGCAGCGGTATTGTTATTACTGGCAGTATCCGTAGCTTTAGCAGCAAGTACATCAACGGTGACATTACCATCAGCATTAGGTGTGACATCAAAGGTGTAGGTTTTGGCATCAAGTCGGACAAAGTTACTGACAGTCGCATTGGCGACGGTGATATCAGTATTATCAAACCCGGTGACATTCTCGCTGAATGTTGCTGTGACGCTAAATAAACGATTTACTAAAGTTGTTGGTGATGCGGGTGTTAAAGCAACTGTTGGTGCAATCCCATCAATAACTATTGCTTTGGAAGCTCCCAAAGAATTCGCTGCACCCGGAGTTACTAAAGTTAAGATGGCATCACCATTGGTCGCATTCTTAATAGTACCCCCGCTCAGGGATAAAGCAGTTGTGGAAACATAGTCTAAGTCGGGGCTGATATCGCCTGCTGCTACTGTGTACCGGAATGTCAAGGTGTTGCTGCCGCTGCCTGAAAGATAGCTGGCGAAAGGAGTTACACCTGCTAAGCTAAGTTGTGGCGTGCCTGTGACATTGACGATTTGAGAGAAGTTAACGGTGATGTCGATCGATGTACCAATACCGTAAGTCCCGTCTGGTGTGGTGCCACTAACACTGGTAACAGTGGGAACGGGATTAATTGCAATATCGGCAGTTTCAGTAGCGCTACTGAAAACACTGGATGTAGTGTTATTCGTTCGGTCTGTAGTGTAGTCGGCTACACCGCCGTTAGTGCCAACTATTTGATCCCAGGCGGCAAAGGTAAGGGCGTTGGTGAGAGTGCCGTTATAACCTGCATTGGGAACAAATCGGAGGCTGGTGTTGGCATTACTAGCTAATAGTAAGGCGTTGGCGGGAGAAACGGCTGGGGCGTTATTCCAGGTGGTGCCGTCGGTGGTGTATTGCCAACTGCCGTTAGTCGTGTCGAGGTTGGTGATGGCAATACCTTGTAAGGCCCTGGCATTAGGATCGGTGATTTTTGTGCCGCCGAGGTTGGCGATGAGGGTACTAATTAATGTACCTGTACTGGCGCTGTCATATTGGTTTTGGGCGTTGAGGGTAGGGATGCCGGTGTTATCGAGGATGGGGGAGTCGTTGACTAAGACAGTGACTGTGGTGGGAGTGGAAACTACGCCGTCGGTGGCGGTGTATTGGAAGGTGTCTATACCGTTGAATCCGGCGTTGGGGGTGTAGTATATGCTACGTCCTTTGTCAAGGGCGATCGCATTGACGATGCTATCTATCCCGGTACCAGGGTTAAAGGTGGTATCCAGGCTGCCGTCGCTATTCATGCGGGCAATACGGTTGCGAGCTGTGCCGTTGACGGTGGTGAAATCACCGCCGACTACGGGTTTGCCACTGCTGTCTAAGGCGATCGCTAAGATGGCGACATTCATTCCCGAACCAGGGTTGAAGCTGGTATCTAAGCTGCCGTCACTATTCATTCGGGCAATGCGGATGCTAGGTGTGCCATTGACGGTAGTGAAATCGCCACCGACAAAGGGTTTACCACTGCTGTCTAGGGCGATCGCATAGACGCTGTTATCCATCCCCGAAGCGGGGTTAAAGGTGCTATCCAGGCTGCCGTCGCTATTGATTCGGGCAATATAGTTGCTCGGAGTGCTGTTGACGCTAGTGAAACCGCCACCGACAAAGGGTTTGCCACTGCTGTCTAGGGCGATCGCATTGACGGTGCTATCCATCCCGCTACCAGGGTTGAAGGTGGTATCCAAGCTGCCGTCACTATTCATTCGGGCAATGCGGTTGATAGGAGTGCTGTTAACGCTAGTGAAATTGCCACTGACTAAGGGTTTGCCACTACTGTCTAGGGTGAGTGCGAAGATGCTGAAATTCATTCCGGTACCAGGGTTGAAGCTGGTATCTAAGCTGCCGTCGGTATTCAGTCGGGCAATGCGGTTGATAGGAGTGCTGTTGACGGTGGTGAAATTGCCACCGACAAAGGGTTTGCCACTACTATCTAGGGCGATCGCATTCACGTTGCCATTCATCCCGGTACCAGGGTTGAAGGTGGTATCCAAGCTGCCGTCAGTATTCAGTCGGGCAATGCGGTTGATTGCAGTGCCGTTGACACTCGTGAATAGACCACCGACTAAGGGTTTGCCACTGCTGTCTAGGGCGATCGATCTGACGGTGTTATTTATCCCGGTACCGGGGTTGAAACCCGTATCCAGGCTGCCGTTGCTATTCAATCGGACGATACGGTTGATAGCAGTACCGTTGACGGTGGTGAAATTGCCACCCGCATAAATCCAGTCGTTGATGGTGGCGATGCCGTTAGTGGGGGCGGTGGTGATACCCTGCACTGAGAGTCGGGTGATACCTGCGTCGTTGGCGAGGCTATCTATGCTAATTTGGGGCGAGCCGACGGAGATGGCTTTGCTGTCGGGGCTAGCGGCTGCTAGGATGTGACTGTAGGCTAAAGCCTTAATGGGTGTTGCTTCGATATGGCCGATTTGTACTTCTAGTTCCCAGTCTCCTCCCAGTGCGGCATTGCCGGTGGCGTTAGCAGAGGCGGCGATGTCAGCACCAGTTAATTCACTCAGGCGTTGGAGGAATTGGTTAGGTTTTGTAGGACTATTTTCAACTGGGCGGTTAAAACCGCTACTACACAAACTAAACCCGCCTGCGCGGGTTGAAATTCCATAGTCCGCGCAGGCGGAATTTGTTTGTATAGCCGCGCATTCTATTCGCCAAGGCTGATTAAAAGCGGCGACATTACACCCGTAGAGGAGAATATCGGCACCGGGAATTAATGCTTTGCGCCACTGTTGGAGTTGAGGGGCGAAGCTTTCTATGTTGCTGCTGTTGAGTGTATTTGCACCGAGTTGTAAAGCACCTGGACTGCCGTGAGAGATGATATGGATTGCTTCTATATTCTGTTCAATTGCTAACCTTTCGGTGATTTGCTCAATGCCATCCCGTGTTTCATCTAGGATAATTACTTCAGCATTTTGGGAAACGCCACTAATTAAACTCTGATAATCTTCAACATTTGAGTCAAGAAAAACTACACTTGAAACCAACTTTGAGTGTATCATTTGCATCCTATTTAATTTTCAATTTTTAGAGTTTTCATTCACATAGCACTTATAAAATCACTAGCAAGTAGATGCTAGTGATTCCCTAATTCCTTGCGATTGCTTCGCTTCGTTCGCAATGATATTGTTAGTATTTATGCACTTACTACTATGTCATTACCAGGAACAAAGCAATTTCTTGTCGCGAGTCAAGAAGCAACCGCCATCACCTTTCTACCTTACCAAGGACTCCCAATCATTGTAAATGCCGACCAATAATAAGGATGGGAGAGGTTTTCATTACCTAGTTTAGCTAATTCTGGTGGCAATTCTAACTCCTTATTTAAGTTAGACAAAATTAAACGGCCATTTTCAATGCGAACTTGACCTTTAATCATAGCAATTTGAGCCTGCCGCAAGGCTTCAGCTTTAATCGGCGCGACCTTCAAGTGATGGTAAAATTCAGCCATTAAGCCTAAAGTACCTTCATCGCTGACGTACCAAAGACTAGCCAAAACTGACTTCACCCCCGCTTGCACAGCTAGCCCCGCAAAGCCTAATTCCACGCCCTCATCACCCACAGCAGTTTTACAAGCGCTCAACACCAATAGCTCAACTTTAGGCGGCTGATTCCACCCTAGTTCGCGCACGCGATCGAGTGTTAACCTTCTATCTGATAACTGAATATAAGAATTGCTCGGTGCTCCTGACTTAAACTCTCCGTGAGTGGCGAGGTGAATAATCCGATAGGGTCTGTCATTGCGCTGCGATTGAAGATTATTGAGAGTAAAGGTTTGGTTGAGGAAAGATTCGCCTTTCCATTCTGAGGCAATAGCGTTAAGTTCTGCAGGCACTGCTGGCAAGGGTTGGTTATTGGTAAATTGCGAGGCTCCCATTGCTAAAACTTCAGCATTTTTAACGCTTTCATAATTAGTATCGGTCAAGTTGACACTGGGAATGAGTCCGATGCTGTATTTTTCTACTAGAAATTGGGAACCGTCATGGAGGGCGGCTAAGGGGAGCGATCGCAACCCCGCATCCATACTAAAAACTAGCGTATCGATGCCCTGAGCTTTCAAATCAGCTTCCAAGGGAGCAATTATCCACTGGTAAAGTTGTTGGGATGCTGGCAAATAGCTCTCAGTATTGATGTTTCTGGGATTAAGGAGTTCAGACCTGAAGTTGGCGGCGACTTTCATCAAAGTTTCCCGCTTAGCTGCGGGGATGCTTTTGTGAATTGGGAGGCCAGTAGGGGGGACGATGATCAGGTCTAATTGTTCAGGGCGGGATAAGACGTAGATAATGGCTGTTTTTTTACCAGTTTGGCTGGCGATCGCTCTCATTCTTTGCTGTATGGCGGTAAAAGATTGCAAATCCCGCCTGATTTCCTGGTTGATGTATGACCCCACTTGTTCGCTATAGAAGATATCGATAAAGAAACTGGCTTCAGGGATATCGCCTTTATCGATCAGTCGTGTGATATCGCTAAGGCTAACTCTACTTAGAGGCGATGCCGTTTGGACAATTTCGCTTACCCAATCGGATCTGTAGTTAAAAAGAGATTCAATTCTATTAATGCTATTCAGGTTGCCAGATTGAGCGATCGCATTGGTAATTGAAATATCCGGTAAGGGGAAGGCGGCGTCAAGAGACGGAGATAAAGTTGGTGTCGGATTAGGTAATGGCATCGGCGCTAGCATTTCAGGCGCCATGGAGGGCACAAGCAATATCGGAGACGGTATTGCTTGTGGAATTGGCGCAGGTGATGGCGTTGGTTCTGGTATTAAAGATGGCGCAGGTGATGGGGTTGGTTCTGGTATTAAAGATGGCGCAGGTGATGGGGTTGGTTCTGGTATTAAAGATGGTGCAGGTGATGGCGTTGGTTCTGGTATTAAAGATGGCACAGGTGATGGCGTTGGTTCTGGTATTAAAGATGGCACAGGTGATGGCGTTGGTTCTGGTATTAAAGATGGCGTTGGAGAGGGTATTAAAGATGGCGTTGGAGAGGGTGTTGGAGAGGGTATTGGAGATGGCGTTGGAGAGGGTGCAGGCGATGGCGTCGGTGATGGTGTTGGTTCCGGTGTTGAAGATGGCGTTGGTTCCGGCGTTGACGATGGCGCGGAAGTAACGATCGCAATATTGCCCTGAGTGTAAATGCTGGGCGGCACTGGCACCGCAAACGGTGGCGAAATTGTCTCGGAACCTGATGTAATGGCTCCCGTCGTCCCATTCGTTGTCGCATCGCCGACAATAAAAGGTGTAGTAGTGCCCCCTGCGTGTCGGATGGCGATCGCGCCGCCACTTGTGCCATTAGCGGTGGAAATGCTCACATTTACACCGCTACTATCTGTAAAAGTGCCGCTGACTGTCAGAAGATTGCCAGCCGTGAGGTCAATACTGCCACCAGTAGACTGAAGAGTGCCTGTAACGGCGATGTCGCTGGCAGCTTTGAGAGCAATATTACCCCCAGAAGTGGCGATCGCATCCAGCGCAATGTCTCCTGCTGATTCCAAAATCACAGGCCCGCGTACTGTCGAAATCGCTCCCACTCCGATGCTATTGCCCGAAGCAACACCCGGTGAAGTAAAAAATGTCTCGCCTGCGGTGACATTCGGCGGCAGATTCGCAGCATTCGCCAGAGTCGAAACGCCCGATCGCAGAATTAAAGCTGCACTACCTGAAAGCACCGCCGCATCTGGATCGGCAGAACCTGACAAAGTAGTATCTGGCCCATTGATAGTAATATCTCCCGCCGCGATCGCGCCTTTTGCTTCTACCTTAAGTGAGGTTCCAGTATAATCCCCAAATCTCACATCTCCATCCGAGCTAATAATCGGGTCGTAAAAACTCAGAAAACTGCCGCCGTTGCCAGACAATGTGAGAATAGAAAAATTACCACGCGCAGCGAAGTGAGCATCACCGGAAACAGTGCCATTGCTCAATAATGTGATATTCCCGGAGGATTGGAATGCAGGGCTAGGGTAATTTAGCGCGAAGATATCAATATTTTGATTACCTTGTATAGTAAGATTGCCGCGTGCGATCGCCCTGAAAGGATAACTTCCATCCCGTACCCGCACCGTATCTCTTGCAAATAGATTCAAATTGCCCTCAGCAAGTAGCTGGCTTTCTACCAAAGTGAGATTACGTGCTGCCGAGAGTGTAGCATTCTGACTATTAACAGTAGAACTAGCGATCGCCACATCCCCGCTTTCCACCCTCAAACCCGCCGTCAAAACCACTTCCCCAGCACCGTTAACGGAGATACCAGTAGCAGAGTTCCCACCTGCGCCCGCAAGCAATTGCGGAAGAGACAAAGGCAGGGATAATTGCCCATTCTGTGCCAACAATCGCCCGTCAACAGCCCCGATTTCTAAACTTAATAAATGTCCTTCTTGACTAACCCTAACAGCATTCTCACCGGGAACAGCAGCGATAATAATATTACCTTGGGGAGCCTTAAGGGAACCAATGTTGACAACTGTGCCGCCAATTAAACTTATACTTTGCCCCGGCATTACTGCTAAATTACCTGCATTGATGATACTTCCCGGTTGGCTGAGGTCAAAGTAAAAAGTGTTCGGAGTTCCTATCAGGGTCCTGTAATCGTTCGCTCCGGCAACATTGAACAAACCCGAATCAAAACCGATGTTAGTAGCAGTAGTAGCTGTAAAAGCAGCCGGAAGATTCAAGCTAGCATTAGGACCAAAGATAATACCCGAAGGATTGATTAAAAATAGGTTAGAATTGCCGCCACTTACTTGAATTAAACCGTTAATAATAGAAGGATTGCCACCTACTACCCGCCCTAAAATATTGCGAATAGCAGGGGTAGAGATAAAATTAGCAATCTGCCCTCCGGTAAGCCCAAACTGTTGAAAACTGTGGAAAAGATTCGCTCCATCTCTAGAAGTTTGACCGCCTGTAATATTCAAGCGATCGCCGTCGGGTGTGACAGTAGTGCCAGTGCGATCGGGTGCAGGAACAATGGGTTGTGCTTGTAGCACCCCTGTACTGACAATAGTGGCTGCGATCGCTACCATTGCAGCACCCTGTATAGAAAAGAAGGCTAGTTTCATTAGCTTTTAGCTGGCAGATCACGTATCTGACAATTATAACTTTAAGGTAGTGGCCGCTCAGTGCGGTCAACTGCGGCACTGACTTTGTGATTAAGAACGTCGTCACCATCAGGGCGGTTGCTATACCTGAAACCCACATTCTCCATCCTCAACTGTCACGATCGGTTTTTACTTATTTTTATCCAGCAATCAAGCTATAATTTATAGTTTTAAACCGTACATTGACTGATAAAAAACGTTTTAAAGCCATAATTTATTACTTTAAAAATAGAGTTTTATGCGTAATTATGCTGTGTGACATCCCAGGCTGCGTAATGTGGGCTGAAAATCAATGCAAAAGTGCGATCGACTGTTGGTGCACCATACAAACTAGGCGATCGAAATCGGGGCTACCACAAAGTATTTGCAGGCTGCTACCCGAAAAATTAAACATTTGTTACAAAAACAAAATTTTTGCCTTTCTAACGCGCTATGCTTTAGACAAAACGGGTGCGTTTTGGCTGCGCGTTAAATTTTACCCTAAAAATCAATATGCTCTCTATTCCCGGCGTTGCCGTCGTGACACTTCTCTATGAAAGTGCCAACTCCCTCGTTTACCGGGCTATTCGGGAAGCGGATAAAGGGCCAGTGATCCTTAAACTCCTCAAAGAAAGTTACCCCACACCTCAAGAATTGGTGCGCTACCGCACCGAATACCGCATCACCCAAGAGCTAAAAGAGCCAGGAGTGGTGCAGGTTTATGACTTGCAAAAATACCAAAACACCTTAGTGATGTTTTTGGAGGACTTTGGCGGCGAATCCTTGAAAATTTGGATGCAGCAGCGGAAGTTTACTCTGGAGGAATTTCTGCTTCTGGCGATCGCCACCACAGAAATTTTAGGCCAAATTCACCGCGCCAACATCATCCACAAAGATATTAACCCTTCTAATATTGTTTACAACCCCCAAACGAAACAATTAAAAATTATTGATTTTGGCATTTCCACTCAGCTAACGCGAGAAACACCGATACTGAAAAACCCCGGCATTCTGGAAGGAACCCTTGCTTACATCTCACCAGAACAAACTGGCAGGATGAATCGCACTCTCGATTACCGGACTGACTTTTACTCCCTCGGCATCACCTTTTACGAATTGCTAACAAGAAAACTGCCTTTTGAGACAGAAGATGCTTTAGAGCTAGTTCACTGCCACATTGCCAGACAACCCGTTCCTCCCCACGAAATCGAGCCACAAATTCCCGTAATTGTGTCTCAAATTGTCAGTAAATTGATGGCGAAGAATGCCGAAAACCGCTATCAAACAGCCTGGGGAATCAAGCAGGACTTAGAAATGTGTCTAGTTCAATTACAAGAAACCGATAGCATAGAAGAATTTGACTTGGCAACGCGGGATATTACAGACCGTTTCCTGATTCCCGAAAAGTTATACGGCAGAGAAACTGAAATTTTTAATCTATTAGCAGCCTTTGAACGAGTCAGTACAGGTAGCGCCGAAATGATGCTGGTAGCTGGCTTTTCGGGAATTGGTAAAACCGCAGTAGTGAACGAAGTTCACAAGCCGATAGCCCGACAGGGTGGCTATTTTATTAAAGGCAAATATGATCAATTTCAGCGCAATATTCCCTTCTCAGCATTTGTGCAAGCTTTTCGGGAATTAATGGGGCAATTATTATCAGAAAGTGATGCTCAATTACAAACATGGAAAACTCTGATTCTCACAGCAGTAGGCGAGAATGGGCAAGTGCTGATTGAGGTAATTCCTGAATTAGAACGCATCATTGGTGCTCAACCTGCTGCACTAGAACTGTCGGGGACTGCCGCCCAAAATCGCTTCAATTTGCTGATGCAAAAATTTGTGCAAGTATTTACCATCGCCGAACATCCCTTAGTGATGTTTTTGGATGATTTGCAGTGGGCAGATTCGGCATCTTTAAAGTTATTACAACTGTTGATGGAGGATAGGGGGCATCTGTTGGTGTTGGGTGCTTATCGAGATAATGAGGTGTCACCTACTCATCCGTTTATGTTGACGGTGGATGAAATTATCAAGTCGGAGGCAGTGGTGAATACTATTATCCTGCAACCGTTGAGTTTAGCAGATATGAATCAGTTTGTAGCAGATACGCTGATTTGCGATTTATCTTCTTCTCAACCCTTGACAGAATTGGTTTATCAAAAAACCCAAGGTAATCCCTTTTTCTCTACTCAATTTCTCAAGTCGTTATATGAAGATGGTCAAATTAGCTTTGACTGGGATGTACGGCATTGGCAGTGCGATATTAATCAAGTTACATTTGCCGATGCCTCGGATGTGGTGGAGTTTATGGCGGCGCAATTACAGAAGTTGCCGAAAGAAACTCAGGATGTTCTCAAGCTTGCCGCGTGCATTGGGGCGCAGTTTGATTTAGATACATTGGCAATAGTCAACGAAAAATTACCTGAACCAACTGCATCAGCATTGTGGAAAGCTTTGCAAGAAGGAGTTATTTTACTGATTACAGAAGGCTATGATTTAATTCAAATAGATGCTCAATCGACTACTAATTATGTTGCTAAACCAATTTATAAGTTCCTGCACGATCGCGTCCAGCAAGCAGCTTATTCCCTAATACCCGAAAACCAAAAACAAGCCACTCATCTCAAAATTGGACAGTTACTCCTACAAAAATATTCGGACATAGAAAGAGAGGAAAAACTCTTTGATATTGTCGGGCATTTAAATCAAGGAATTGAGTTAATCAATCAATTAAGCGAACGAGAAGCCTTAGCCCTACTCAACTTAGAAGCGGGAGGTAAGGCAAGAAGTTCTACCGCATACTCTGCGGCAAATATCTATCTGCAAACAGGGATTGAGCTACTAGCAGCCAACTGCTGGCAAACTCAGTATGAGTTGACCCTGAATCTTTATGTTGCTGCTGCCGAAGCCGCCTATTTGAATGCTGACTTTGAGGTTATGGAACAGATGGCAGCACTGGTGTTGCAGAATGCTCAAACAATTTTAGACAAAGTTAAAATTTACGAAATTCAGATATCTGCACGGACAGCCCAAGACAAGATGTTAGAAGCGATCACAGTGGGTAGAGATGCCCTGCGACTACTGGGGATCGAGCTCCCCACCGAACCTGACAAAGCCACAATTGGTAAAGCGCTGCAAGCCCTGGCTAGCCAACTTCAGGACAGACAGATCGAGCAACTGGTTGACTTGCCTTTGATGACCAATCCACAGACTCGGGCAGCTATGCAACTCTTAAGAATGTTATGTGCACCCATTTTTCAAGCAATGCCGAGTCTAACGCCCCTAGTTGGCTCTACTATGGTGAGTTTATCGCTCTCCTTTGGGAATGCACCCGCATCGACGGTGGGGTATACAATTCACGGTCTGGTGCTGTGTGCCTTTTTAGGAGATGTCAAAACTGGCTATGGCTTTGGTAAATTAGCACTAAACTTGCTCGATCGGTTCAATGTGCGCGAATTCAAGTCTCTAATTCTGACTCTGTTTGGGGGCTGTATTCAGCATCACCAAGAATCTCTCTTGGCAACGATACCGACACTAAAATATGGCTTTACGGCTGGCATGGAAACTGGCGACTTTCTATCTGCTGGCTACAACATAGATATTTACTTTTATGCCAAATTTTTCGGTGGGGTAGAAGTAGATACTTGGGAAACCGAAATAGCAGATTACAGCGCTGCCTTGGCTCAGGTGAAGCAATATTCTGCACAGGGTTTTTTGGATATGATCCAGCAGACGGTGCAGAACTTGAGGGAAACCGTTAGTCAACCGGATTGCTTAATTGGAACTGCCTACGATGAAACGGTGATGATTCCTAAGTATCATCAGGAAAATCAACTATCGGGGATGGCTTTTGCCTACATCTACAAACTACTCCTTGCCTACTTCTTTGGGAATTATCCTGCTGCCCTAGACTACATTGCCCAAGTCAAGTCGTATTTAATGGCAGTATCGGGATTTGTTCTTGTTCCCGCTTTCCATTTCTATGCCGCCCTGACGCACTTGGTACTCTTCCCCACACAGCCAGCAACCGAGCAAGCTGAAATTCTTGCTGAGGTGGAAATTCATCAAACTACGCTGAAACAGTGGGCGCAAAATGCTCCGATGAATCATCTGCATAAATGGTATTTGGTGGAGGCAGAAAAGCATCGGGTTTTTGGCAATAAAGCTGAGGCGATTGAAATGTACGATCGCGCCATTTCTGGAGCCAAAGAAAATAAATTCCTCAACGAAGAAGCATTAGCTAATGAAAGGGCCGCAAAATTTTACCTAGAATGGGGTAAAGAAAAATTTGCTCAAATATACATGATTGAGGCGTATTATTGTTATATCCAATGGGGAGCCACTGCTAAGGTAAAAGATTTAGAAACGCGATATCCCCAGTTATTAAAACCAATTCAATCTGCAAATAAAAACAATAAAACTACCGCAAGAGGGACGACTACTGGTTCGGAATCTAACTTAGATATCACCACAGTAATGAAAGCTTCTCAGGCGATTTCCGGTGAAATAATGCTAGATAAGCTAATGTCTAGCTTAATGAAAATTTTGATTGAAAGTGCAGGAGCGCAAAGAGGGTATCTAATTTTATCAAGCCAGGGAACGCTATTAATTGAAGCTCAAGGGACAATCGATAACGAACTCGTCACCGTTTTGCAGTCAATCCCCATTGAAAATTGTCAAGAAGTTTCTTCCGCAATTGTCAATTATGTTGCCCGCACCCAAGAAAGCGTGGTACTGGATGATGCTGCCAAATCGGGAAAATTTACCAAGGACTCCTACATCCAAAAAAATCAGCCCAAATCAATTTTATGCGTTCCGCTGATTAACCAATCTCAAATCGTCAGTATTGTTTACCTAGAAAACAATCTCACAGCCGGAGCTTTTACGCCAGAAAGAGTGGAACTATTAAAAGTGTTATCTGGGCAAGCAGCTATCTCGATTCAAAATTCTAAACTCTATACAGAAGTCCGCGAAAGTGAGAACAGGCTGACTCAATTTTTAGAAGCAATTCCAGTCGGGGTGTCAGTGCTGGATGCTTCTGGCCAACCTTACTATAGTAATCGCGCTGCTATTCAATTATTAGGTAAAGGAGTTATTCCTGAAGTCACCAGCGAGCAAATACCAGAGATTTATCAAGTCTATCAAGCTGGAACACAGCAGGAATATCCCTCTGCACAATTGCCCACTACGCGGGCGTTGAGTGGCCAAAGTGCCACTGTAGATGATATGGAAATTCACCAAGGCAACAAGATTATTCCGATCGAGGCTTGGGCTACTCCCATCTATGATGAAAAGGATAATATTGCTTATGCAATTGTAGCCTTTCAAGATATCACGGAGCGTAAAAAGGCTGAAACAGAGCGAATCAGGTTTACCGATGAATTGTTCCAACTCAACAAAGCTTACGAGCGTTTTGTCCCCAATCAATTTCTCCAGTTTCTAGAGAAGTCAAGCATTATTGATGTCGAATTGGGCGACCAAGTGCAGTTGGAAATGTCGGTGTTGTTTTCCGACATTCGCGATTTTACCACCCTGTCGGAAAACATGACGCCCGAGGACAATTTCAGATTTATCAATTCCTATCTTTCTCGCATGGAACCTGTCATCAATGAAAATAATGGGTTTATTGATAAATATATTGGCGATGCGATAATGGCGCTGTTTAGCGGCGAGGCGGATCATGCGGTGAAAGCGGGAATTGCTATGCTGCACTGCCTCGTTGAATACAATCAAAATCGCGCCAATTGTGGTTATCCACCGATTCAGATTGGGATTGGCATTAATACTGGAACTTTGATGCTGGGAACGGTGGGCGGACAAAATCGCATGGAGGGCACGGTAATCAGCGATGCAGTTAATTTAGCTTCTCGCGTGGAAAGTTTGACGAAAAATTATGGGGTATCGCTGTTAATCACCCAGTCAACTTACTCGCGTTTAGAAAATTTATCCCAGTACGCAATCCGGACTCTCGATACGGTAAAAGTTAAGGGAAAATCTGAATTAGTAACAGTTTATGAGGTGTTTGATGCTGATCCGCCAAAAATCAAAGCTGGCAAGTTAGCTACGTTGGAATTGTTTGCAGAAGCTAGGGCAAATTACTTGGAAGGGAAGTTAGCTGAGGCGGCAGGGCTGTTTTCCGAGTGTTGGCGTCAGAATCAGGGCGATCGCGTCTCTAAAATTTATTGGGAACGCTGTCAGTCTATTTTAACAAATCGCACCACAATCAAAGATCGACCACCCAATTTAGATTAATCATAAAAGTCCAAAGCTCGATCGCTACATTCTTTGAGGGGGAGATCATTTTCATTTTTCACCAGTGGTATTGGGGCGACGGTTGAGTGCAATCTCGTCGGTTGGAGGGAGTGTGGCTGCTGCCACTGAATTTGAGGCAAACGGCTAGTTTGTTGCGGCTGCGGGAGTTTTTGGCGGGTAAGCATAAAGGCTCAGAGTGATGTGAAGCGCGATCGCTTCATTGAGGAATAGAATTAGGTGAAGATCCATCACAGCAGCGATCGCCGGTAAGGAGGACAAAAGCAAGAGTCAACGAATTTTTCTGGCATTATCTAAACTTATGTCCCTGTGTAAAAACATACCGGAACATATTCTAGACTTTTCGCCCTATTCGGTATGCAACATTAGCTGTAAGTTTGGGAGGCGAAAATTTGGCAAAATATTTTCCTAAATCTGACTTTTCCTCATGGAAAGGCACGTTCATGTTAGTTTCGTTACTCCTTAGTATGTCTATTTTATGATTTGCAGCCAACTGGTCAAACCAATTATAAAATTCGGAGTTATTGTTATCAATAAACAAGAAAAGTGAGCCTGTTTTTGCCTGATTAAATAAGTGAGCGAAGTATTCCTCGGCTGAGTCCCGTAGGCTAAATACTTCTGACATAAAGTAAATCATTGTAAAAAGGTCTGACTGAAAATACTTTCTGTGAGATTCCCAGTCATCGCGTTTAGTGACATCTAGTGGCAGATAAGAAGTTGATATGCGAAATTCGAGGTCTTCTACTTTGTCATCAACGTCACTCCAAGATTCTGCCCAGCTTTTCTCCCGATCGCAGAGTTGAAACTTTATTCTCGGTGACTTTTTGTTCGTCATCAAGTATTTGAGGATTCCCAAGAAATCGCTGCCTGGTCCTCCTCCAATACAAGCTACATCGACTTTTTTGTTGTCAAAAAGATTACCTAAAAAATTATTTTGCTGAATAATACTACACACCAAATTAGAATGGGATGTTACGTAGGCATAAATATAAGCAAACCTAGTCGTCGGGTCGCTATAATTTATGTTACATTCCTGCGATAGGTGAGAATATTCTTCGCGCAGGTATTCTAGTGCGTCATTAATTACCTCATCCTTTTCAGCTTCATCTCCTGGAATTTGGACATAAGCTTCATCAAGAACAGATTTAATTATTTGAAAGCAATTCATAGTACATAGCTAATTGACACCAGTCTCATCTTAAATCACGATTCAGGGTTTGGTTGGTGAATACATAAAAATTTATGTAGGTTACAAAAAATAATTATCCTTGTCTTGTTAAAATGCTAAAATTAGCTTTACATGATTAATGGTAAAGCTGGGCAGTGCTTGTGTCAAGAACTGTATATTTATAAATTTCAGTAAAAGGTAATCAGCGAGCAGATTTATGTATACTCAACTTTCATTGTGGGAAGAGCCAAAAGCAGGAAGCCAGAAGCATGGTCAGCACTTATCTCTGCCTGATGCCGAAGTAATCATGTACCGCGACTTCTTCAATAACAATGAGAGCAACCAGATATTTGCGGAATTGTACGGCACTATTAATTGGAAGCAAGAGGTGACTCTGCTTTTTGGCAAGCAAGTCGCTATACCGCGACTTAGCGCATGGTACGGAGATGCAGGTAAATCTTACACTTACTCCAAAATAAAAATGGAGCCTAATCTATGGACACCTACACTTATAACAATCAAATCTAAAATAGAAGCAATAGCAGGTACATTGTTTAACAGCGTGTTGCTTAATTTATATCGCGACGGCAAAGATAGTGTAGCTTGGCACAGTGATGATGAATCAGAACTTGGTGAAAACCCAGCGATCGCTTCTGTAAGTTTTGGGACTACTCGTCGTTTTATGCTCAGGCACAAATACCAAAAAGAAATTAAATTAGAAATTAAATTAACTCCGGGAAGCTTGCTGCTGATGAAAGGAGTAACCCAGCATTTTTGGCAACACCAAATCCCAAAAGCAGCCAAAGTTACTGAACCAAGAATCAACCTTACTTTCAGGAAAGTAAGCTAAATGAATTAATGGTAATTTGTAATTTGCATATGCGTTTATCTGCCTTTACTTGCGGTTTTAATAAAAAAAATTGCCACTTTTGTTAACAGTAAAAGTAGCGCTTTTGGCACAGCAATAACAGTACCGCCGAATTAGCGATCGCACGGGAGTGCCGCTGCTAGGGCTGAATTTGGGTCAAACGGCTAGTTTGTTGCGGCTGCGCGGGTTTTTGGCGGGTCAGCAGGCTCAGACTGATGTGAAGCGCGATCGCACTTATTTTCTCTCAAAGTCTCATTCTTCAGGTTTACCCATTTTGCCTGTTAATGTGTAGTGCCTCGCCTTAAATTTTACCCCCTCTTTACTCCCTAACTCTTTCAATTTCTTTAACTAACTCGAAGCCAAATTGCCTCACACTATTGACATAACTTTGCTCAGATATCTATTAATAATTCGTAAATAGCTAGGTCTGAAGGAACACCAAGCTCGACAAAAATAATTATCTCTGAAGATAGAAGAACCCATAATTAAACACCGCTAATCTATAAAACTATGAGGGAGAAAAAACTACTTAAAAATTGATTAATGTAAGAAGTTTTTAAGTAGATATTAAGATTAAAAAAAGGAAATTTATGGTACTAAGCATTATTGTTCACGGTGGAGCAAAAACCATCACAGAAGAGAAGGTTGCAGCCAACAATGCAGGCTGTACCGCAGCAGCAGAAGCGGGTTGGGCAGTGCTCACAAGCGGGGGTTCCGCAGCAGAAGCTGTTGAGGCAGCTATCCGGGTTCTGGAAGCTGACCAGACATTTAACGCAGGCTTTGGATCGGTTCTCAACAACCAGGGAGAGGTAGAGCTAGACGCAGCGATCATGGAAGGCGGTTCGTTAGCTTGGGGAGCCCTCGCAAATGTTCAAGGCGTGCGCCATCCCATCTCAGTGGCGCGAAAGATTATGGATAAAAAACCCATGTTCTTAGTAGCGGATCACGCCGAACATTTTGCAGCAGAAAATGGAGGCGAGATGGCTGCAAAAGAAGACTTAATCGCTGATGAGCAACAGGAAGAGTGGGAGGAGGAAAAAGAAGTTCTTGACCGTCCCAATACCGTTGGTTGTGTAGCTTTGGACAGCAGCGGCACCTTAGTTGCGGGTACCTCAACAGGCGGCACTATGAATAAGCCCGCCGGTCGCGTCGGCGACAGCGCCATTATCGGCTCAGGCTTGTTTGCTGAGAATCAACAGGGCGCTTGCTCGACCACAGGCGATGGCGAGTCGATTATGCCAGTAGTTCTAGCTAAGACGGCGATCGACATTCTAGCGTCCGGCAAGCACCCAGACGAAGCAGCGAAGATGGCAATTGAGACTCTGGCATCTAAGGTGGCAGGAGAAGCTGGGTGCATCCTCATAGACCCTCAAGGGCGGGTTGGCTGGGCGCATAATTCAACCGACATGGCTTGTGCTTATAGAACCTCAGAAATGGACAAGGTGGCTGTGTTCACTAAGAAAAAACAACTCGTCCATCATTGAAATTATTGAGGTTGTATTCTCTCTAGTTCGAGAGAGAGAGTTAAAATTCAGCCACTAATATCTTCTTTCCTAGGTATTAAGTAGCTTGACATCAATAAACATTTTTTCAATTTGTAGGGCGGGCATAGCCCACCCTACTTTTAATTATGTCGAGCTACTTAGTGGCCGGCAAAACAGTTCAATTCAAACTCGATTTGGATGTTTCTATGAATTCAACATACGACTTTCCTTACTTTCAGGGTAATTCTCTTTCCGATTTGTTTGCTCCCGACATCAAAGATGCACGTTATGCGTTCATCCTAAATTACCCTGCAACTGCTAGTTGGGCGGCTTACCCCAACAGAAAAAAATACTTTATTCAAGACGGCAGCAGTGAAGCCACCAAAACTTCTTTCGACAAGATTGGTCAGAAAGAACCTTGGAAAAATCTGGCTGTGTTAGGCGATGCCATCCCAGGGATTGTGATTAATCAGCCGCCGAACTCGCTGATGGACTATTGGCGGGAGCATTTTGGCTTCAGCTACAGCAGTATGGAGATGATAGACTGCTCAACTTATCTCGAAGATCTCAGCGTAAGCGATCGCTTTGACAAACTCCTCAGTCTATTTCCCTTCGACAATCTCAAACCCGAAAAACACGCCGTCCATCCCGACATCCACTACCACTTGCTCAGCAAAGCAACGCTCGCAGAATTAGGGGTGCAATGTCCGAAATACCAAACCTACAATCTGCACGAAGTCAATCTCGAAAGCATTCAGTTACCAGAGCAATTCCCCTACTTGATTAAAACATCCCACGGACTTTCTGGAGAAGGCACTTATATTATCAAAAGCGCCAGCGATCTGAACTACTGCTTGCAGGAAGTGAGGAAATATCTCGATATCAAGTTGCTGGATACGATTATTGTCTCGGAATTCGTTAAGAATGAAGTGCAGAACTATTGCGTGCAGTTCTATGTAAGCAAAACGGGAAATATCACGCTTATCGGCACTACCAGCCAACTTGTCACCCCAGAGGGCAGCTATTTAGGGGGACTAATTCACTACCGCGAAACCGACATGAGTAGGTTTTTTGAGATGATTGCCGCTATTGGTAAATATGCTCACCAACAGGGTTATTTCGGCGTTATTGGCTTCGACGTGCTGGAAGACTCAGAGGGACAGTTGTATGCCATTGATGCCAATTTCCGAGTTAATGGCTCGACTCCGCTTTGTGTGCAGCGCCATACCTTACTGGGGCAGGGAAAGGAGGTGGCTCAATATTCCAGTAGCTGGCGAATGGATGGGACTTTGGAATCGATTCTTGTCACGCTGAAACCAGAACTCGATCGCAAGGACTTGATAATCCTCTCGGCTTTAGAAAAGGTTAAATACGGAAAAATCTACACGGAAATTTACGGAATAGTTGCTGGTAAGGATATGAAGGAAATGCACCACATCGAGCAGAACTTGCACAGTAAGGGATTGCAGCAATTGGGTTGATATCTGCTCTACTGGTTGCAGCGGTTGTGCGGTTTAATTAAATCGGCTTGATAAATATTTGCCCAAAGGCAAAATCTCCTCGGTCGGTTTCTCAAAACAATCTCTAAGTCGCTACTTTGGTGAAAATTTTTGAATTTTATTAACAGCATCTTGATAGTCACTGGTTTTTCCTTGTTGCTTGTACAAGTCAGCCGCTTTTTGATAATCTGCGATCGCCTCTGCTTTTTTGCCTAAGTCAGCCTTGGCTAAACCCCGATTGTAGTAGGCAGTGGCATCAGCCACCTTTAAACCCTGGTCTATAGCAGGGTAAGCTCATCTAATTGGGTATAAATTGTACTTGACAAAACAAACAAAATACACAGGGTAGCGTGTTCGTCATTAACGGTTGTATAATGCCTCAAAAGCTAAGTCATCAAGGTAAGGAAAAGTTTATGGGTAGGAGTAAAGGATTCGCTCCCTCTGGCGCGAGCGGAAAAATCCTCGCTCGCTCAACAAGCCAAAACCCATCTCTATCGAAGATTTACAAGCTGGCTTTTCAAATTATTTTGATGAGGTACCAGACCCAAGAGTGGAGCGAACCAAACACCACTTAATCAAAGATATTCTCGTCATTGCCTTATTAGCTGTGATAGCCGGAGCCGGCGGGGTGGGAAGACATGGAAAATTATGGAATCAGTAAGCTTACCTGGTTACAAAAGTTTTTAAAGTTACCCAATGGCATCCCAAGTGACGATAAATTCCGTCGGGTCTTGGAAAAGGTAGAGCCAAAAATTTTCTCTTCAAAAATTGCGAACATGGATTAACAAATTAATTGGGTCAGTTGCTCAAGAAGTAATCCCGATTGATGGAAAAAGTCTCAGAGGGTCTTATGACCGAACAAAAGGGGTAAAAAACTTACATTTAGTGACGGCATGGGCGAGTAAACATCGGTTAGTCTTGGGACAAGTGAAAGTTGAAGACCATTCAAATGAAATCACAGCGCTCCCGGCCTTATGGGAATTAATTGACATCACCGGAGCCATTATTACGATTGATGCGATGGGGAATCAAGTCGAGATTATTCGGCTGATTCGTCAAAAAAAAGGCGATTATGTAGTTACTTTAAAAAGTAATCATCCAACTCTTTATAATAAGCGTCAAAACCTGGTTTGAGATGGCTAAATTTCAACAGTTTTAGGGAATTAAAGTGAGTCAGGATTCCCGAACAGAAAAGGGACATCCGGAGCGTCGAAATTAGAAAAGTTTGGGCGGTGCCAGTGGCGGCATTAGGAGGACTTTATAAACAAGAAAAATGGACAGATATTCAGACTATTGTTTTTGTAGAACGAGTCCGTCATCTTGGGAACAAAACGACTCAAGAGGTACAGTTTTACCTAAGATCTTTGCCAGTGGATGCTCAGCTTAATGGCCGTGCCATTCGTCAACATTGGGGGATTGAAAACCAAGTTCATTGGACTTTTGATGTCACTTTTAATGAAGACCAATGCCGCAGTCGGTCATTAAACAGCCCTCAAAACTTGGCTCTTCTAAGACGAATGGCAGTTAATGTCATCAATCAAGAAACTACTCAAGGAGCGTAGTGTGCTACAAAAAAAGAAACGAGTGGCGATGAATGATGACTATATGATGCAGATTCAAAGAGTGCTTGTGTCAAGCCTGATTGAGATGCTCTTACCCTGGGAATGATTGCTTATATTTATCAACCAAATCAACCATCATTGTATGAGATTGAACAACCAGTTTACTATTTTTAATGAAGTAGACTTTTATGATAAACGTTAAACCTGAAAAGCTGATTTCGTCTCGTCAAGAGAGCAAGAGAGTAGGGACTTAGGCTTTGCCTTTCGTCCCTAGTTGTGGTATTTTTCTGTGATTTGTGACCACCCAATACATTTAAATTTCCCATCGAACTCACGTTGAGTCATCTGATCTGGCATTTTTGAAAAATCAAAACTCGGAATTTTTTCCCACGCTAAGTTTTCTAGTTTTAGTTTCTAGTGTTCGTCAAAATAAGTAGACAATATATATAATTCTTGGAAGATCATATATATTGGAGGCGTTATCTGTAGTCGGCATTTAGAGAATTGGTATAAGGCGCGGTTAGTCAAAACTTCAGTAAGTACGATAAGTAAGTATTTAACAATCTTTCATCTATAGGTGGACAGCTAATGCAGCTACCAACTAAACCATCGATCGCGTTTTGAGAATCAAAGCAAGGAAGTGTAATCGTCTGTGCAGATACGGTTTCATCAGAGAAAAGGCTGACCAGTGGATGCAAAGCATTTTCTGGTGAATTATCAACAACTTTTAATAACTCGCAGTGCCACTGTTCGTAAGAAATGCGTTCAAGGGAGTCGCCAAAAGAGCGAATTGAATCGCAAAGCTGATTCCAAGAAATGGGGTGAGGATTAACTAAATGAAAAGCTTTACCGACCAATTCTTTTTGTTTGGATAAATGAACGATCGCTTGGCTGACATAATCCACCGGAGTCATGTCTAACAGGATTTCTAAATCAGGTGTTTTTCCCATTTGAATGCAGCCTTTAAGCATTCTGCTGATTAAATCGGCAGTATTGCCAATACCCGTTTGGCTGTCTCCTGAAATGAATCCAGGTCTATAAATATAAACAGGTAGCCCTTTAGAATGGGCAGTCATAACTAAATTTTCAGCAACCCATTTACTTCGATCGTATCCCTGTGTAAGTTCATTGCCATTCCCGAGTTTGTCGTGTTCGTAAACAGCTTTTACCTGATAGTAAGAAGGTGTACATAAAACGGCGACAGTTGAAACAAAATGCACTGGTTTTATCTTCACCAAGCAAGCTAATCTCAATACTTCTTGAGTACCCAAAACATTTACTGCTTTTAATGCAGAGTATGGATAAACCAGATTGATTGATGCACCATTGTGGTAAATCACATCAATTTTACTTGCCAGGGCATAAAATTCATTTGATGTAAGTCCTAAGAAGGGTTGAGATAAATCTCCTAAAACTGGGATGATGCGGTTGCTAATAGGTGGATTAGAAAGTACATAGCGTTCAAGACTTTTTTGGATCTTCTCTATGCCTTGTTCGAGATTGGATGCTCTTACCAGGCAATAAATATTTGCCGGAGTTTTCTTTAGTAACTCATTAAGTAAGTGAGTACCGAGAAATCCAGTTGCTCCTGTTAATAAGATATGGGATGGTTCTTTATCCCATTCAAAATTAATACTTTCCGGAGAGATGGTAGGATCTAAGATTGCTTCCGCATTTAGATCGATCGTTTCTTCTTCCGCTGATGTAGAAGTGGAATCTGTCTGACTAGCGAGAGTGATCGCATCCGCAATTCCAGCAATAGTCGGTACTTCAAAAAATTGTCGCAGCGATACTTCTACCTGAAAAGCATCTTTCACTTTAAACATTAGCTGAGTAACTTTTAAAGAATGCCCGCCTAGATCGAAAAAGCGATCGTAAATGCCAACTCGATCGATACCGAGAATCTTTTTCCAGATTTCAGCTAACTTTTCTTCCACAGGAGTACGAGGCGCAATGAATGCTGTTTCTAGTTCTTCTCGATTTCCTTCTGGCGCTGGTAAGATTCGCCGATTTACTTTTCCAGAAGGAGTTAAAGGCAGTGCTTCTAAAAATACAAAAGCATTAGGAATCATGTATTCAGGCAATCTTTCTTGCAAAAAGTGCCGCAGTTCGTTCGGAGAAGATGCTAATTTTTTGGAGGCAACTACATAAGCAACTAAACGCTTGTCGCCTGGTATATCTTCCCTAACAGTAACAACAGCTTCTGCTACGTTTGGGTGTTGTGCCAAAGCAGTTGCGATCTCTCCTAACTCAATCCGAAAGCCGCGAATTTTTACTTGGTCGTCAATTCGACCCATATACTCGATGTTACCATCTGGTAAATAGCGGGCAAGATCGCCAGTTTTGTACAGGTTGGAATTTTGAGTTCTTAGTTTTGAGTTTTCTTCTAATTCAGAACTCAAAACTAAAAACTCATCACTATTTAAGAATGGGTTTTCAATAAACCGTTGGGATGTTAAATCTGGTCGGTTGATATAACCGTTGGCTAAACTAACACCGCCGATGTAAAGTTCTCCGGGAATACCAATTGGTACTGGTTGTAATTGTGAATCGAGGATATGGATTTTGGCGTTGGCAATAGGACGACCGATAGAGGGCAATTTAGGCCAATTTTCAGGTGAACCCGTGAGAGTAAATGCCGTTACAACATGACTTTCAGAAGGGCCATATTGATTGTGCAAAGTGCAATCTTTTAGCTGACTAAACCAATTGACGATCGCTCTACTAATTTGCAACTGTTCACCAGCAGTAATAATTTCTCGCAACCTATTAGGTACGGTTCCTCGTTCTTCAGCAACCTCAGCTAGATGCTGAAGGGCAATAAAAGGAAGAAATAAACGTTCGATCGCTTCATCTTGCAGAAGTTGCAATAAAGCTACTGCATCTTTCCGAATAATGTCTGCAATTAACACTAGAGTACCGCCAGAACACCAACTGGAAAAACACTCCTGAAAAGAAACATCAAAACTAATTGGGGCAAATTGGAGGGTTTTAGTAGCAGGAAAAGCGAAATTTTGTAATTGCCAATCGATCAGATTTACTAGGGGACGGTGATTCATTGCCACCCCTTTAGGTTTGCCTGTAGAACCTGATGTATAGATAACGTAAGCTAAATGGTCGGGTAATACGGCTGTGGAGGGGTTATCTTGCGGGCGTTGGGCGATCGATTTCCAGCCCCGATCTAAACAGATCGCTGGTATCCCATACTCTAATAGTGGCGGCAATAAATTTGCCTGAGTTAGCACTACTGGAACTCCGGCATTTTCCAGCATATAAGCTATCCGTTCTTGCGGATAAGCCGGGTCGAGAGGTAAGTAAGCCGCACCTGCTTTTAAGATACCCAAAAGCCCGATCGCCATTTCCAGCGATCGTTCTACGCAGATACCTACTACCGTATCTGGTACAACTCCTAGCGATCGTAAGTGATGAGCTAATTGATTCGCCCGTTGATTCAACTCCCCATAAGTGAGTTGCTTCCCTTCAAAGATAACTGCTACCGCATCGGGAGTTCGTTCTACTTGAGTTTCAAATAACTGGTGAACGCACTTATTCTGACAATAGTTTGCCTCGGTAGCATTCCAATTTATCAACTGCTTTTGTTCGGCAATTGTTAACAAAGGCAACTTCGAGACAGACTGCTCTGGATTGGCAACAATGCTTTCCAGTAAAGTGATAAAATGCCCAACCATTTGGGAAATAGTAGTGGTCTCAAATAAATCGGTATCGTACTCAAAACGACCAATTATTCCTTCCGGTCTTTCATCCAATTCTAAGTACAAATCGCACTTCGACGTACCAGCATGAATATCCATCTGGCGAACTTGCCAATCATCAGAATCCAAAGTTACGATCGGCGGTTCTAAAATAAACATTACCTGAAATAATGGATTCTGACCCACCTTTCTTTCTGGTTGAAGTGCTTCTACCAACTTCTCGAATGGCAATTCTTGGTGAGAATAAGCTGCTAATACTACTTCTTTTTCCCTGGAAAGTAACTGTCGAAAACTGGGAAAACCAGAAAGGTCAGTACGCAGAATCACCGTATTGAGGAAGTACCCAATTAATCCTTCAATTTCCGGTCGGTTTCGCCCACCAGTAACAGTGGCGACGGGAATATCTTCTTGTCCCGAATAGCGGTAGAGCAAAATTTTGAATACCGCCATTAATGTCATAAATAAAGTGACATTTTCCTGAATAGAAAAATCTTTCAAAGCCTCAGTTAAACTCTTGGAGAGTGCCAGAGTTTGCATTGCACCTCGAAACCTTTGAACTGGCGGTCGTGGATTATCGGTGGGCAAATGTAGCGGAGGCAAATCTGCTAATTGCTGTTTCCAGTAAGCTAGCTGTGGCTTCAGTAATTCTACTTGTAGTTGTTGCCGCTGCCAGTAGGCAAAGTCGGCATACTGAACGGTTAATTCTGGCAGGGAGGAGGGTTTGCGATCGCAAATAGCTTCGTAGAGTGCTACCAGTTCGGGAAATAGCACGCTGTATAGAGAAACAGCATCTAAAATAATGTGATGTACGGTTATATATAGTCTGTAATCCGTCTCGCTGAGTTGAATTAGCGTAGCTCGTAGTAACAAATCAGAGGTAAGATTAAAAGGTTGCCGTGCCTTTTCTGTTACCAACCGCAAAGCTTCCGTTTCGCGATTGCTTTCTGACGCTATTTCTTGAAGATTAATTAATGGCAGAGCTAAATAGCAACTTGGCTGAACGATCCGAATTGGTTGCCCATCGAAGACAGAAAAGTTGGTTCGCAGAATTTCGTGGCGATCGATAATTTGGTTGAAACTTTGTTCTAACGCTAATCGATCGATTGAACTCGGTAAGTAAATTGTAAAGTGTTCGTTATAAAAAGGATTACCCGGTTCCACTTGTGCCAAAAACCACAACTGTTGTTCGCCAAAAGAGAGAGGCAAGTTCTGGTTGCGGTCAATCACTTCGATGGGAGAAAGTTGTAACCTTGAGTTTGTTTGAAGTTCTGTTTCTATTTGCTGGGCTAATTCGGCTATGGTGGGTGCTTCAAACAAAGAACGCAGAGACAATTCTATTTCAAGCGTATTTCGGATGCGAGAGATAACTTGAGCAGCTAGTAAGGAGTGTCCTCCGCATTCCCAAAAGTTGTCATAAATTCCAACTCTATCTAAACCTAAAATTTCCGCCCAAATTATTGCTAGCACTTCTTCAACCGGAGTACGAGGCGGAACAAAAGGCATTAACTCAAGCTCTGGTTCCAGTTCCAAAACATCGGAATTATAGACAATATCAGTTACAGTTTCTATATTGCTATTTGACAGTTCATTTGTGATTTGTCTAGGTGACGGTAGCGCTTGACGATCCAGTTTTCCGTTTGGAGTTAGCGGCAATTCTTTTAGGATAACAAAGTTAGAAGGCACCATATATTCGGGCAACTTCTGTTTTAAGAAGTTACGGAGGGTACGGGTAACGCTGCGTTGCAAAACTTTCAAAAGTTTCTGTTTTTCTAGGAGATAATCTAAGCTTTGTTGGATGATAATTTGCTGTGTTGGCGTTAGCTCGAACTGAATCCCCGTTTGCTGTTCTTCTTGCCATACTACTTTACCTTCTACCCACAAAAGTTGAGCATTTTCTGGTAGCTCTAGGTGCAAGCGGACGCGACTACCTCGCTCTAAAATTTCTGTCATTCCTACTAAGCTAATACCACCTATTGAAATGTCTTCGGTGGTTACTTCTATAGTACGATTCCCATCAAATCCAACCAAGCAAGGACTTTGATAAGGTATCCGTTCCGGGATGAGATTAGAGACGATGTAGGCGACTAAACGCTTGTCACCCGGTACGTCTTCGCGTGCGATCGCAACGGCTTCCCGCACGTCAGGATGTTGTCGCAAGGATGCTTCAATTTCTGCTAATTCTACTCTGAATCCGCGAATTTTTACTTGATGGTCGATCCGCCCTACAAATTCAATATTGCCGTCTGGTAAATAACGAGCCAAATCACCAGTTTTGTATAGGCGCGAACCTGGTTCATTGCTAAAGGGATTGGGAATAAATTTTTCAGCAGTCAAATTAGGACGATTTAAGTACCCTCTGCCTAAACCAATACCACCGATATAAATTTCTCCAGTTTCACCAGTAGAAACTGGCTGCATTTCCTCGTTTAGCAAATAAATTTCTGTATTTTGGACTGGTTTACCGATTGGGGTATTTCTCTGGTTATTTGTTTCGCGCTCGACCGAATATAAAGTGGCACAAATCGTAGCTTCTGTAGGCCCGTAACCGTTGATAATTTGCAAGCGAGTATTTTTTTTACTAATTGACGCTAAAAGCTGTTCGTAAATGGGTTCTACTCCTACGAGTAATCTTTTCAGATGAGATTCCTCTGGTGATTTTTTAAAATAATCAAATAAAGCGTTTAACATAAAAGGTGGAATGTAAGCGCTACAAATCCTCTCGAAATCCAGCCATTCAATAAATATCTTGGCATCAGAACGTATGCACTCTGGAACTATATGTAACGCTCCTCCAGTTAATAAACATGAAAATATTTCATAAACCGAAACATCAAAACTTAAGCTAGTCCATAAACTACAGGCATCTCCTACAGAGAGTGGCTGGCGGAGATCGAAATCTGCCAATAGATTAATCACACCGAGATGGTTGCAACAAACTCCTTTTGGCTTTCCTGTAGAACCAGATGTGTAAAGTACGTAGGCTAGGTTTTCAGTATTTACTTCCGTATCAGGGTTTTCCTCATTCTCGCCACTAATTGTTTCCCAGTCGGTGTCGAGACAGAGAATGCGACTTTGATGTTTGGGGATAGACTCGACTAAGGATGCTTGAGTCAGCAGCAATAATACTTGGCTATCTTCTAGCATGAAGGCTAACCGCTCTTGAGGATATGTGGGGTCGAGTGGGACATAAGCACCACCAGCTTTAAGAACTGCTAGAATAGCCACTACTATTTGTAGCGATCGCTCTACACAAATACCTACTAACACTTCTGGTTTTACACCCGAATTTTGAAGATAGCGTGCTAGCTGGTTAGCTCGACAATTCAGATCTCGGTAAGTTAATTGTTGTCCTTCAAAAACCACCGCCACCGCATCCGGTGTACGCTCCACTTGAGATTCAAACAGTTGATGAAGAGTTCCACCTTTCAAACGATCGGACATTTGATGCTTCCTCTAAGTAATTATACTAAGTCTACTACGCAATTGGACCTGACGGACAGCGTGTAGGCTTTTAGTAGTGCTACTAAATATAGTAGCCTCTAAATTTAAAAAAACAACAAATTTAGTACCGATCAAAAAGTATTTAATCCCTTCAGATTTAAATAAATAAAATCTCCCCTAATGAGCTTTACTTTCGGCGCTTTTGCTGGTTGACGGGAATCTCAATTATGAACTCCGCACCTTGACCTGGTGCTGAAACGCAGTTCAGTTGTCCGCCATGTTTTTCTACCACAATTTGATAACTAATAGACAAGCCCAAACCCGTACCAGAACCAACGGGTTTCGTTGTGAAGAATGGGTCAAATAGTTTACTACGCACTTCTTCTGTTACGCCAGTCCCATTGTCAGCAATGCGTATTCTTACCCGATCACAATCTATTACTTCTGTAACGATAAGAATCGTGCTATAATTTTCCTTGATTTGTGTGGGTGACTGATGGGTATCGCGATCCTCTAACGCATCAATTCCATTAGCAATAATGTTCATAAATACTTGGTTTAATTGACCTGGGTAACACTCTACTAATGGCAGTTTTCCATACTTTTTAATTACCTGAATTGCTGAATGATCCGCCTTCTTATGCAAACGGTTTCGCAAAATTAGTAGCGTACTTTCAATACCCTCATGGACATCTACTGATTTCATATCCGCTTCATCTAAACGGGAAAAATTTCTGAGTGACAAAACGATTTCGCGAATACGGCTTGCGCCCAGTTGCATTGAAGAAAATATTTTAGGTAAATCTTCAAGTAAGTATTCCAAATCGATTTCTTCGATATAATCTTCGATGTCTGGCTTAGGACTAGAATTGCTGTGTTGATAGAGCGTAATTAAATGTAATAATTGTTCGCTATATTCCTTGGCGTGGTTTAAATTACCATAAATAAAGTTAACCGGATTGTTGATTTCGTGAGCAACACCAGCAACTAATTGTCCCAAACTAGACATTTTTTCAGTTTGGATAAGTTGTGCTTGAGCTTGCTTTAGTTCATCCAAAGCTTTTTGTAATTTAATTGCTTGGTCTTTTAATTTATCATTTTTTTCGCTTAGTTCAAATGTGCGTTCTTCCACCTTTTCTTCTAACGTGCGGCTGTATTCTTCTAAATTTTTATAAAGCAAAGCATTTTCTAAAGAAATAACTATTTGTGTTGAAAGAATTTTAACGATTTCTAAACGAGCAGATGTAAATGCACCAACAGTTAAATTATTCTCCAAATAAATTATCCCCATGAGTTTATTTTGATTAATAACTGGAGCACATAAAATGGATTTAACTTTAGCTTTAATGATATAGGTATCTTTGATAAAAATTCCCTCTTGTGCGGCATTATTTAAAACAATATTTTCTTTAGTTCTGGCTACGTAATTTATTAAAGAAACTGGTAAATTTTTGCTATTATCTATAGATGTCGATGGCCACAAAGTTATTTTTTCTTGTTCTACATTACCAGTCGCTTTGAGCGTTAAAATACCATCGGTTTCTAAAACAAGGCAGCTAGTTTGAGCGCCCGCATTTTCCATTAAAACTTTTAGTAATTTATCCAAAAACTTATCAAGTACAATTTCGCCAGCAAGAGCTTGCGATGCTTTGATAATAGTTGCTAAGTCTAAAACATCGGCTTTAGTTCCTAAGCTGGCAGAACTTGTCGTAACATTTAGTTCTCGACTAGAAGTTTCGTTAGACGTTAAAGATAGTAATTGCGGATATCGTAATTCCAAATCTTTAACTTTTGCTATTGCTCCCCAACGAACATAACAATAGTATGAATCTACTAAGTATGTGTGAGCTATTTTTTCTCTTCCAAGACTGCGGTAAAATTCTGATGCTCTTTCATTTGCTATTGCTTCTTCGGGAATATAACCTTGTTTCCTTGCTCCTAGAATTGCCAGATCGTAATATTCCATTCCTGGTAATATATGCCCTAAGAACTTAGCTTTTTCTGCTTCGATTAAATAATATTTATGTTCGTAATTTTTAGGAGAACATAACGACCATTTTTTTAATTTAATTTGGTTTAATTCTACTTGTTGTAGGGTGATTTCTCGCTCGGATTCTTCTAAAAATGAACATCCTGCAAGTAAAATCATAGAATAGTAAAAATTTTGTTCTCCTGTATGTATTACGCCAGCTAAATAACCAGAATACCGCTCCGCTAGCTTTGCATAACTAACTGCTTCTGCGTAGTTTTGAAGTAAATATAAAAATATTGATTTGGAAAAATAAGTAGAAAAAAGTAAAGCACCATTGTTTGATTCAGTAAAAATAGGTAGCATTGCTTCTTCATCAAACAAATTACCGATTGCTCTACATTCATTTTCGGTTTTATTTAATAACTTCAAAACTAACTCTCGCCAAATTATAATAGCAAAGCTAAAGTAATTTTGTTTTAAATTAACTAATGTGTTTGTATAAATAGTTTGTTTAGCACACACTTCATTTAGATTATCGCCTACAAAAAAAGGATAAACTGAAGTATAAATAGCCGCGTAACTAGCATACTCTAAATCGCCACTCTCTAAACCATATTGAACGGTTTCTTGTAAAGGCTCTATGGTTTCTCTAGCATGGCTTACCCAATGTTTGATGTGACCGTAGAATAATTCATATACTTTAGCTTTAACTTCTTTAGCATTGAGTTTTTCCACTAAATTTATTCCTAGTTGACCGAACTGATACCCAATTTCAATATTATCTATTGAAGTACAAAGGATCAGTCCATAAAAAGTATAGGCGAAAGCAGATAGTGATGAATTTCCATGTCTAATGCAAATATTGACCATCGTAAACACGATCGGCGGTAAAAGTGCTGGATTCATTACATAAGCAGGTGTTATCGCTTTAACTAATATTCGCATGGCTGCAAGTTTATCAGGGTCAGCCATTTCGGGTAGATTGCTTAAATTACCAATATCTAATTCTTCAGGCAATTTTTCAACTAAAGGTTCTCCTAGCATTCCCAGCACTAACAATGATGTGTCAAGTGCTGCTTGCATCTGATTGAGAGAAATATAAAATTGAATTTTTATTTCGTATGTTTTGACTCTTTCTAAAAGCGAAGTAGCTTGTTTTAAAATAATATCACCAAGGGAAGTTGAAGTTTCAAAGTTACCATTTAAATATTCTACTTCTACTGCTTCTATATGCAGATAAAAAGTTAATTCATAATTACTATGCCAGCTATCTTCAGCAAGTAATTGTAGTCCGAAATTTAAGTATCTCTGCGCGAGTTCATAAGCTGCTGCTGCCTTTGCTTTCCGCGCAGATAACAGATTTAACTCAGCTAGCTCTTGTTTGCTTTTTTCACTTAGAATTAACTCTGTAGCGATATTTAAGTGATTAACAATATCAAAAACTTTATCTTCTATTTCTGGTGTTTTAGTATTATTTAGTAATAGTTGACCGACTTTTAAATGAATTTCTTTTTTTTGTTCTACTGGAATTAAAGAATAAGCGGCTTGTTGAACGCGATCGTGCAAAAATTTATACTCAATATTTAGAGGTAAACTACTTTGGTTTTCGATTTTTTCAACTAATGATGATGACGTATTTAAATCATCAGTCAGAGGAATTTTATAAGCACCGCTTAAAGGAAAAATAAAATCTTCTTGAAGTGCTTGCCAAAGCTCGTTTGCTGTAGATGATAAAGATTTTTCATTGACAATTGCTAAATCGTTTAATGTAAATGTATTCCCAATACAGGCTGCCACTTTTAAAGCACTTTGCGTATAATTAGGCAGTTTTTGAATTTTGTTAACCATTAATTCAACAACATTATCCGTAATTTTAACTTCTTTAATTTTTTGAACATCCCACTCCCAAATACCAGCGTTTGGATCGAATGAAACTAGGTTTTCTTGGTAGAAGGTTTTAAGTATTTGAGTTACAAAAAAAGGATTGCCAGCCGTTTTATTAAAGACTATTTTTGCTAAAGGCAACGCAGTTTCTAATTCGCAGTGAAGAGTGTCCGCAATTAATTGATTAACTTGAACAGTATCTAAAGGTTGTATATCAATCTGATTTACCTTAACTCCAGCTTTTTTAATTTCATCCAAAAGTAACATCAATGGGTGAGTCTCGTTAACTTCGTTATCTCGATAGGCTCCAATTAACAAAAAGTATTGACTATCTAATGACATCATTAGTAGCTGGAGTAATTTCAATGAAGCAGAATCAACCCACTGTAAATCATCTATGAAAAGAACTAGAGGATGTTTGTGAGTGGTAAAAACACCCAAAAACTTTTGAAAGACTAAATAAAATCGATTTTGTGATTCTCCAGGTTCTAATTGAGGAATAGGGGGTTGCTGGCCCATAATTAATTCGACTTCAGGAATGACTTCAATAATAACTCTGCCATTTGTACCCAAAGCTTTTAATAATTTTTCTTTCCAGATTTGGATTTTTTTTTCACTTTCAGTTAATAGCTGGCGAATCAAGGTCTGAAAAGCTTTAATTAGTGCAGCATAAGGAATACCACGTTTAAATTGATCGCATTTTCCAGAAGTAAAATAACCCTTTCGCCGCACAATTTGTCCCTCGATTTCACTAATCAAGGCTGTCTTGCCGATGCCTGAGTAACCGGAAACAAGTATCATCTCACTCTTACCTTGACTGGTTCTTTCAAAAGCAGCGTTTAGGGTAGCAATTTCTCCATCGCGACCGTAAAGCTTTTGGGGTATTTGAAATTTAGAAAAAACATCATGCTGACCGAGAATGAAATTTTCAATTCTTCCATTAGTTTGTAGTTTAGTTAAGCACGCTTCCAAATCTGCCTTAATTCCATAAGCGGTTTGATATCTATCTTCTGCAGTTTTGGCTAGTAATTTCATCACGATATCAGATATTACTTTCGGGATAGTTGGATCTAGTTCATGGGGTAAAGCTGGTATTTTGGCAATATGACTGTGAACGAGTTCCATCGCATCTCTAGTTGGAAATGGCAACTGTCTAGTCAGCATTTCATAAAATGTGACACCCAAAGAATAAAAGTCAGTACGATAATCAATCGCCCGATTCATCCTACCCGTTTGCTCTGGGGACATATAGGCCAAAGTTCCTTCTAATCGATCGGGATTGCTGACCAAATATTTTTCTTGCGTAAGAAGTGATGCAATTGAAAAATCTGCGATCTTTACTTTTAATGTTCGATCATTGATAATGATGTTATCTGGCTTGATATCTTTGTGTATAATATTGAGTTTATGTACTTCTTCTAAAGCTTTAGTTAATCCTATTGATATTTGCAAAAATACAAATAAATCTATACTTTTACCAGAATGAATAAATTTTTTCAGTGAATTCCCACCAAAATCTTCTAAAACTATAGCTATATAATTGTTAGATTTTTCTAGGCTATAAGCTTTGATAATGCCTTCTGAATCTAAGTCTTTTATCAATTCATACTGATGTTTAAATACATAAATGTCTTGACTGGAAGGATATGCCTTTTTAAGAATTTTAATAATAACAGGTTGAAGATCTAGAAGTCTCCGCGCTCTATAAACCCGAGTTATTAAACTATCGTGAATTTTTTCTAAGTATTCATAACCTGCAATAATAAACATGGCTTTTTCCTGGTTGTCAGCAGAAAGTTTATAATTATAATCATAATTGATTTATCTTAGTTTTGCCTCAGTAATTTTACGGTTTCGATCCTATAACTTAAATATAATTTAACGTGAGTTCAATGGAGTGTGATCGCTTGGTTGACATAGTGGAGGGGTGGGCGCTCGCTTCATTGAGGGGCTCTGCGAAAGTGGGCGCTCGCTTCATTTGTGCTGGCATCAAATCTCAAATGTTGAGGTAATTAATAATAAATTAAAACTGTTAAAATGTAGTGGATTCGAGTTTAGAAATTTTAAAACTTTGAAATCAGATTTTTGCTTTTTTGGCATTTTCCTAAAGATATAGCACTTCTTCAATTGGATAATAGTTCTTAATGAGCCACTTTGCTCTCCAACACTCAGCCAGAAGAAGCTGGATTTTTCTAGCATTGTACCATTCCTCTATCTGAGCTGGTGTCTGAGCTTGCTTTAGCAGGTCATCGCTGGGCAAGCTGGCTATACGTTGGGCAATTTGCTCGCCTATTTCAGGGTTTTTTGGATTCATTAGGTAACTGGGAGTAAAGTGGGAAAAACAGGGCAAAAGTAGCTCCGGTCGTTTACTGCCCAATTGTAATCCCTAATTTCAGAGCCGGATTATTTGCCCACCGCTGCGCTACATGAGTATAAATAGAGATCGTCCTGGGGTCTTTATGCCCCAACAAGTCATGCACTTGCCGCAGTTTTGCCCCAGCTCGCAGCGCCAGCATTCCCGCCGTATGTTTCAAACGGTGGGTCGATATCGTGCGCCCCGGCGTCTGTTTGAGCCCTGCTTCCTTTAAATATAGAGGAAACTATAGCACCTAGCTGGTATCGCTTGCTCTCTGTGTAAGAGAGGAATAAAAAGGTCAGGGTAAGAGCATCTCAATCAGGCTTGACACAAGCACTCTTTGAATCTGCATCATATAGTCATCATTCATCGCCGCTCGTTTCTTTTTTTGTAGCACACTACGCTCCTTGAGTAGTTTCTTGATTGATGGCATTAACTGCCATTCGTCTTAGAAGAGCCAAATTTTGAGGGCTGTTTAACGACCGAATGCGGCATTGGTCTTCATTAAAAGTGACATCAAAAGTCCAATGAACTTGGTTTTCAATCCGCCAATGTTGACGAATGGCACGGCCATTAAGCTGAGCATCCACTGGTAAAGAACTTAGATAAAACTGCACAGGAGTTAGTCGTTTTGTTCTCAAGATGACGGACTCGTTCTACCAAAACAATAGTCTGAATATCTGTCCATTTTTCTTGTTTATAAAGTCCTCCTAATGCCGCCACTGGCACCGCCCAAACTTTTCTAATTTCGACGCTCCGGATGTCCCTTTTCTGTTCGGGAATCCTGACTCACTTCAATTCCCTAAAACTGTTGAGATTTAGCCATCTCAAACCAGGTTTTGACGCTTATTATAAAGAGTTGGATGATTACTTTTTAAAGTAACTACATAATCGCCTTTTTTTTGACGAATCAGCCGAATAATCTCGGCTTGAGTCCCCATCGCATCAATCGTAATAATGGCTCCGGTGATGTCAATTAATTCCCATAAGGCCGGGAGCGCTGTGATTTCATTTGAATGGTCTTCAACTTTAACTTATCCCCAGACTAACCGATGTTTACTCGCCCATGCCGTCACTAAATGTAAGTTTTTTACCCCTTTTTCTCGGTCATAAGACCCTCTGAGACTTTTTTCATCAATCGGGCTCATTTCTTGAGCAACTGACTCAATTAATTTGTTAATCCATGTTCGCAATTTTTGAAGAGAAAATTTTGGGATCTACCTTTTCCAAGACCCGACGGAATCTATCGTCACTTGGGATACCATTGGGTAACTTTAAAAACTTTTGTAACCAGGTAAGCTTACTGATTCCATAATTTTTCATGTCTTCCCACCCCGCCGGCTCCGGCTATCACAGCTAATAAGGCAATGACGAGAATATCTTTGATTAAGTGGTGTTTGGTTCGCTCCACTCTTGGGTCTGGTACCTCATCAAAATAATTTGAAAAGCCAGCTTGTAAATCTTCGATAGAGATTGGTTTTGGCTTGTTGAGCGAGCTAGGATTTTTCCGCTCGCGCCAGAGGGAGCGAATCCTTTACTCCTACCCATAAACTTTTCCTTACCTTGATGACTTAGCTTTTGAGGCATTATACAACTGTTAATGACGAACACGCTACCCTGTGTATTTTGTTTGTTTTGTCAAGTACAATTTATACCCAATTAGATGAGCTTACCCTGCTGGTCTATAGCCTTACTATAATCCGAGATCGCGTCTTCTTTTTTCCCTAGGTCAGACTTGGCATTAGCCCGAACAAAGTAGAAAAACTCATCGTTGGGATTCAGGTCTATCGCCTTATTATAATCTGCGATCGCCTCTGCTTTTTTCCCGAGGTCAGACTTGGCATAACCGCGATCGTTGTAGGCATCAGCATCTTTTGGATTTAGCTCGATCGCCTTATTATAATCTGCGATCGCCTCTTCTGTTTTTCCTAGGGCAAACTTGGCATCACCTCGACTATTGTAAGCGGAAGCATCTTTGGGATGCAAGTCTATAACGTGATTAAAATCTGCGAGCGCCTCTGCTTTTTTGTCTAAGATAAAATTCAATAAACCCGGACTCAAGTAGCCCTCAGCATCTTGGGGATTCAGCTCGATCGCCTTAGTATAATCGGCGGCGATCGCCTCTTCTGGTTTCCCTAGCACAAACTTGGCATCACCCCGATTTTTGTAGGCAGCAGCATCTTTGGGATTGAGCTCGATCGCCTTAGTATAATCGGCGGCGATCGCCTCTTCTGGTTTCCCTAGCACAAACTTGGCATCACCCCGATTTTTGTAGGCAGCAGCATTTTTGGGATTGAGCTCGATCGCCTTAGTATAATCGGAGAGCGCCTCTTCGTCTTTCCCTAGGACTGACTTGACATTACCCAGATTGTTGTAGGTAGAAGCTGTCGTCGCACAAGCCACCACTCCAAAAAGAGTCAAAGCAGGCGCCAGAATTTGCGGAATGAAGGGATGCGGTTTTTTAGTCATAGCCTTGGCAGTTAGTAAGTTTTAATAAAAGTGCTTGTTAAACGGTTTCATAAACACGCCGAATTGGATCGGAGTGTGTGCTAATTATAAAAATTTATTGTGGCTTTAAAGTAACTCTAAAACCAACTATTGCCGGAGATTACACCTCCTTTTATTGGGAAAAGGCGGATTTGGCGAGACCTATCTAACCGACGATAGACTCAAGCCACAGTCCAATCAACCATTTATCCTGCTGACACTCTAACTACTGTTTGAAACGGAGTCTCAAATTTTTAGAACAATTAACAATGATAAATAAACAAAAAGTTGTATCCGTGCGTCAGAGCGCATTATAATTATCTGCAGATTCAATAACTCTTGGCTGACACACCCTACAAGTTTTAGCTACTGTCAATCTCTGTGCAACAGACCTCCCGCCTGTCAATCTCCGTGGAACAAGTGTCTCGCCTGTCCATCCCTGCGGTTCAATTGCCCTTACTTAGCCCGCACAACCAACACGGAACAAGGAGCCTCAGCCACAACCTCAGCACTCACCGAACCCTCCAAAATCCGTTTCAAACCAGTCAAACCCCGACAGCCGATCGCAATTAAATCAGCCTTATAAATATTAGCCAAACGGACAATTTCTTCTGCAGGTTGTCCCGAAACAATCTCGAATTCGCTCTGGCAAGGCAACTTTTCCTGATAAGATTGCAGCAACTTCTCCACCTCTCGGTAAGCAATCTCATTTCCTTGAGCGTGAGGTCGATCGACAACCGCGTCAAAATCCGACGTACCAGAAGTGACAACATGAACTAGAATCACCTTTGCCGTCGGTTCTAGCTGAAATTGTCCTACAACTTCTAATACCTGAGTCGCTAACTCTGAATTGTCGATCGCTACCAAAACAGTATTCAATACCATGCACCTTTAAATCTCAGATATTTAGACTTTAAATTTTTCGTGGATTGTCGTTTACTTTCCACAATTTCGCGCTTCCCATCAACCTCATTATTACCTACCCATAAACCCGGTTTCTTAACATAATTGCGTCATTTAAGCAAGATACTTGAAGAAACCGGGTTTCTTAAGCCCGCAGTGCGTAACTTGGTAAGTGCAAATAAACTGGGCCACTTGTGAGAGAATGTAAAGCTACCATAATCGCAAGAGAATTGCTTCGTTTCATTGCATTTCACTCACTTTTGACTACCTCTGTATTTTGCCGATCATCTACTTAAATCTCGATCGCCAATCTCAAATCTACCATCTAAAACTCACCCTTTCCCTCATTTTCAGTCCGCAGCCGCACCGAATCAGCGTGAGAAGGCAGCCCCTCGGCTTCCGCCAAAACATTAATCGCCCTACTCACCTTCTTAAGTGCAGCAGGCGAATATTGAATCAAGCTCGAATGCTTCATAAAAGTCTCGACACCCAGCGGCGACGCATAGCGAGCAGCCCCAGAAGTCGGCAAAGTGTGATTCGGGCCAGCCAAATAATCGCCCAGAGCTTCCGGCGTCGAGCAGCCCAAGAAAATCGCCCCTGCGTGCCGAATTTGGTCGAGCAAAGCCCAGGGATCTGCAAGTTGCAATTCCAAGTGTTCGGGCGCAAACTCGTTAGAGAGTTCCGCCGCCGCTTTGAGCGAGTCAACTACCACGACTAAACCATAGTTGGCGATCGCCTTTTCTGTTAAAGTTCGGCGCGGGTGATTTGCCAACTGTCTGTCTACCTCAGCCACCACCTTCCTAGCCAGCACCGAATCCGCCGTCAGCAAAATTGCCGACGCCATCGAATCGTGCTCAGCTTGAGCCAACATATCTGCAGCCACGTGCACAGGATTCGCCGAACCATCAGCAATAATCAACACTTCCGACGGGCCAGCCAGAGAATCGATCCCCACAGTCCCGTAAACCAGTTTTTTTGCCAGGGTGACGTAAATATTCCCCGGCCCAGTAATTAAATCCACCTTCGGAATAGTTTCCGTACCGTAGGCCAAAGCCGCGATCGCCTGCGCCCCGCCTACCCGATAAATCTCATCAACTCCCGCTTCCTGAGCCGCTACCAGCACCGCAGGATTCATTTTCTTCTCCTGTCCGGGGGGAGTACACATCACCAGTCTCGGCACCTTGGCGACCTTCGCAGGAACCGCATTCATGATCACCGAGCTCGGATAGGACGCCTGACCCCCAGGAATGTAGATTCCCGCTCGATCGACCGGCGTGTAGCGCTTGCCCAAAACAATTTCGTCATCGCCAAACTGCACCCAAGACTTGGGTACGCGCTGTCGGTGAAACGCCTCTACCTGTTTGCAAGCTAGCCGGATAGCATTTAATAATTCTTTCGACACCTGCTGGTAAGCAGCATCCAATTCGGCGCCGCTGACCCGTAAATCTTCCACATTTAGGGTCATGCGGTCAAATTCAGCAGTGTAGTGCAGCACAGCCTGATCGCCTCTGCGCCTTACAGCTTGCAGCACCTCCCGCACGGTGGCTTCTTTGTGAACGACAAGTTCGTCATGGGTGCGATCGCAGATCCGTCGCAGTTCAGCTTGTGCCTCAACCCACTGAGTAATGATTCGCAGCATGGAGATTAGGAATGCCGTCTATAACTTCACTAACATTTGCTTGACAATTGGGGATTTTTGTGGGGTTCTCCTAGAGAAGTAGGCCACCACCAGTCCACAAGCTTAAACCGCGAGAGTCGCGGCATTTTCAAAGGCTTCAGTGCAGCGTTTAAATCTCGGTGGAGGATTTTGCAACACTGAGGACAAGTCACAACCTTCTCTCTTGAATTGCCCGCCAGAGAACCGGTTGCGGAGGGAGAGGGTGGGAACGCAGAGGGGGAGAGTGTCCGACCCCGATAATATCCGAGAGGGAGAGTGTTCGAGCGGGAGAATTTTGATTCTGCCTTCTACCTTCTACCTTCCGATCCGGCTGTCTTCTACCTTCTACCTTCTACCTTCAGCTTTTTACCTTCTACCTTCGGTAAGTGCTTCTTGCCGAAGCCCAAATAACCCGTATTCTTTGTTATAGCTTAACTTGGATTTTTCAGAGAATTGGATTTTAAGCATAATAGGTGCTATATTAGTTTTTCCAACACCTGATAATTTTTTTATAAAAAAACGCCAAATTATTGTATACTTGAAAATTGCGCGCAAGAAACCGTGACTTTAACTCGTGACGGTGGAAACACCGCAAAACGCCTCTGTAACACCCATGTCCTACCTTATGGGTATTGTCAGGGGTAAAAAACAGGCAGTTAAATGAGTCAATAAAAAATTATTGCGCGGGCGTCGCCAAAAAGTAGCCACAGACTCAGCTCAATCTGAGCTAATGGAAAGTTGGCTGTCTCACTCCGCCTTTAAAAATCAAGCTTTTTGCGGATCGATCCCGAAAAGGTTGTCCTTCAAAATCCCCGTGTCTTGGGACTATCTTGAGACTAGGGTGTATCAATGAATACCTACTTCCAGCAACTGAACTATGGCAAATATTAAGTCCGCCGTCAAACGAGTCAAAATCGCCGAACGTAACCGCTTGTACAACAAATCTTACAAGTCAGCGGTCAAAACTTTGATGAAGAAGTATTTCGCTGCCGTAGACAAGTACGCCGCAGCTCCGAGCCCGGAATTAATGCAAGAAGTTCAGCAGCGAATGTCTGAGGCCTACAGCAAAATTGACAAAGCTGTCAAAAAAGGTGTACTCCACCGCAACAACGGCGCTCGCAAAAAGTCCCGCTTGGCAAGAACCCTCAAGCCGCACGAAGTATCGGTAGCATCTTAAGGAAGCAGAAAGTTCGGCAACGAAGCAGTGTACAAGATTGAAGGGATGGATGTTGAGGGAAGAAGTCAAGGGTGAAGAAGTCGAGGGTGAAGAAGGAAGAAGGAAGAAAGAAGACGGAAGATTTTTCCCACGCACTCTCTGCCACTCCCACTCCCAGACTCTCTCACTCGCCCTCGCCCTATCCCACCTGGACTCTCCCGTATCACCTCTAATCTGCTTCCCCCATGCAGCTCATCGACACTCACGTTCATATCAACTTTGAGACCTACAAATCTGAGTTAGAAGCCATTCGAGAACGCTGGCGCGAAGCTGGTGTAGTTCGGCTGGTTCATTCTTGTGTAGAGCCAGAAGAGTTTGCCGGCATTCAAGCAATCGCCAATCAGTTTGCTGAAGTCTCGTTTGCAGTTGGACTCCACCCCCTAGATGCCGAGAAGTGGACAGACGAGACGGCGAGCAAGATTAGGGAATTAGCGAATTCGGACTCTAGGGTAGTGGCGATCGGCGAAACCGGGCTGGACTTTTATAAAGCTGACGCTCGAGAACACCAGTTTAAAGTGTTTGAGGCACAGCTTGAAATTGCCCAGGAACTTGACAAACCAGTCATTATCCACTGTCGCGACGCCGCCGCCCCAATGGCCGAAATGCTGAGGAACTTTTGGCAAACACGCGGGCCAGTGCGCGGGGTCATGCACTGCTGGGGAGGCACGCCCGAAGAAACCCAGTGGTTTTTAGACCTAGGTTTCTACATCAGTTTTAGCGGAACAGTAACCTTTAAAAAAGCCTTGCAAATACAAGAATCAGCTTGTATGGTAAATAGCGATCGCATCCTAGTCGAGACAGATTGCCCTTTTCTCGCCCCCGTACCCCAGCGGGGAAAACGCAACGAACCAGCCTACGTCTACTACGTAGCCGAGCAAGTTGCTAAATTGAGAGGAGTTTCTCTCTTAACTTTGTCCCAGCAGACAACCGAAAATGCCTGTCAGCTATTCGGCTTTTCAGTTTAGTTATAGCAGAACAGAGAAACGAGGAAAACAGGTCGATTTAGGAGCCAGCGATCGGGACAATTTCATTTCTATCCTGCCGGAAAAACCGGATTCATCCTTTATTGGAGATTCTTTTGGCGTTGCCTGCTGCGATCGGATTTGCGTCCTATAATAAAAAGAACCGCCCGATCGGGCGTTGGCTTAGTATCCGCGACTGCGATGTCGCCCCGGAAATGCCAACACAACGCGAGTACGCTAACCTTCGGGATCGGCAAAAACTTCACGCAATACCTCAAACTTACACACTCAAACTTACACATCAGAAGAAACTTGGAACCTCAGCAATTTGGCAATAGCTGTCAAGTCAATTTTAGGAGTCAAAAGTGTAGGGAATTTACCCCGGGATACCACGATATCGGAGCTAAAAGCATCGGGATCGAAACTAAAATTCGCACAAAAATACTGCGAGCCACCAGCAAAAATAACCGTTGCAGCAGTTGGCAGGCGATCGAAAACATCATATAAATTCTCTCACACAATCCATCAAAAAAACGCAACAAGGTAAAAAAGCCCATCCTTGGCGCCATGTAAAAAGCTAGAGCCACTGCGGAAAAAGGACCCCCATGACCACTAAAGATTACACAGAATTCGCCTTCACCTTGCCCGATTTGATAGAAATCCAGCGGGCAAGTTTTCGCTGGTTCCTAGAAGCCGGACTGATCGAAGAACTCGACAGCTTCTCCCCGATTACAGACTACACGGGCAAGCTGGAACTCCACTTCATGGGCAAAGACTTCAAACTCAAGCGCCCCAAATATGATGTGGACGAAGCCAAGCGCAGGGACAGCACCTACTCGGTGCAAATGTACGTCCCCACCCGCCTGATTAACAAAGAAACAGGGGAAATCAAAGAACAAGAAGTCTTCATCGGCGATTTGCCCTTGATGACCGAGCGCGGCACATTCATCATCAACGGCGCAGAACGGGTCATCGTCAACCAAATCGTGCGTTCCCCAGGCGTCTACTACAAATCCGAAACCGACAAAAACGGTCGCCGTTCTTACAACGCCAGTCTGATCCCCAACCGCGGCGCTTGGCTGAAATTTGAAACAGACAAAAACGATTTAGTCTGGGTCAGAATCGACAAAACCCGCAAACTCTCAGCCCAGGTGCTGCTCAAAGCATTAGGACTCACAGACGGCGAAATCTACGACTCCCTGCGGCACCCGGAATACTTCCAAAAAACGATCGAGAAAGAAGGACAATTCGGCGAAGAAGAAGCTTTGATGGAACTCTACCGCAAACTCCGTCCAGGCGAACCCCCCACCGTAGCGGGGGGCGAACAGCTCCTCAACTCGCGCTTTTTCGACCCCAAACGCTACGATTTGGGCCGAGTCGGCCGCTACAAACTCAACAAAAAATTGCGCTTGACAGTCCCCGATACCATGCGGGTGCTGACATCCCAAGATATCTTGACGGCGATCGACTACTTAATTAACCTCGAATTCGACATCGGCTCCACCGACGACATCGACCACTTAGGCAACCGTCGCGTCCGCAGTGTGGGAGAACTGCTGCAAAACCAAGTCCGAGTCGGCCTCAACCGCTTAGAACGGATCATCCGCGAAAGAATGACCGTCTCGGATGCCGACTCCCTCAGCCCCGCTTCTCTGGTCAACCCCAAACCGCTGGTAGCAGCAATCAAGGAATTCTTCGGTTCCTCCCAGCTATCCCAGTTCATGGATCAAACCAACCCCCTAGCAGAACTGACGCACAAGCGCCGGCTTTCGGCCTTAGGCCCAGGAGGTCTGACTCGGGAACGCGCCGGGTTTGCAGTGCGGGACATTCACCCGTCCCACTACGGCCGGATTTGCCCGATCGAAACACCAGAAGGCCCCAACGCCGGTCTGATCGGCTCCTTGGCAACCCACGCCCGCGTCAACCCCTACGGCTTCATCGAAACTCCTTTTTATCCAGTAGAAAAAGGACGGGTGCTGCGCGACAAAGCCCCTGTTTACATGACAGCCGACGAAGAAGACGATTTGCGCGTGGCCCCAGGAGACATCAGTCTCGACGAAAACAACAACCTCTTGGGCGAAACCGTAGCCGTCCGCTACCGCCAAGAGTTTACTACCACCACTCCGATGCAGGTGGACTACATGGCGATTTCGCCCGTGCAAATCGTCTCCGTAGCGACATCGCTGATTCCGTTCTTGGAACACGACGACGCCAACCGAGCTCTGATGGGATCGAATATGCAGCGGCAAGCTGTGCCGCTACTGAAACCAGAACGGCCCCTCGTCGGTACGGGCTTGGAAGCTCAGGCGGCCCGAGATTCCGGGATGGTTGTGGTTTCCCGGATCGATGGCGAGGTGATTTACATCGACGCTACCCGGATTATTGTCAAACCCCTGGCTGTAGATGCCGAATCGAATTCCAGCGAAGAACATTTCCTGATTAAGGAATACGACGATCTCAAAGTCAAACAGCCCTCGGTTTGGAAGCAAAAATATGCTGGCTGCATCGAACACGAACTGCAAAAATATCAGCGTTCTAACCAGGATACTTGCTTAAATCAGCGTCCGCTGATTTATGAGGGCGATCGCGTCGTAGCAGGTCAAGTGCTCGCCGACGGTTCCTCCACCGAAGGAGCAGAACTCGCTCTGGGTCACAACATCCTCGTAGCTTATATGCCTTGGGAAGGCTACAACTACGAAGACGCGATGCTAATTAGCGAGCGTTTAGTGTACGAAGATGTCTACACATCGATCCACATTGAAAAATACGAAATCGAAGCCCGTCAAACTAAACTCGGCCCCGAAGAAATCACCCGTGAAATTCCTAACGTCGGCGAAGACGCGCTGCGCCAGCTAGACGAACAAGGAATTATCCGCAAAGGTGCTTGGGTAGAAGCCAGCGACATCCTAGTCGGCAAAGTCACCCCCAAAGGCGAATCCGACCAACCGCCGGAAGAAAAACTGCTGAGGGCAATCTTCGGCGAAAAAGCCCGCGATGTGCGCGACAATTCTCTCCGCGTCCCTAACGGCGAAAAAGGCCGCGTGGTGGACGTGCGGGTGTTTACGCGGGAACAGGGCGACGAACTGCCTCCCGGCGCCAACATGGTCGTCCGCGTCTACGTAGCTCAAAAGCGGAAGATTCAAGTCGGCGACAAAATGGCCGGCCGACACGGAAATAAGGGTATTGTGTCCCGGATTCTGCCGATGGAGGATATGCCCTACTTACCCGACGGGACTCCCGTTGACATAGTGCTCAATCCCTTGGGCGTACCGTCGCGGATGAACGTAGGTCAGATTTTTGAGTGCTTGCTAGGATGGGCCGGCGAAAATCTGTCGATGCGGTTCAAGATGGTGCCTTTTGATGAAATGCACGGCGCTGAAAAGTCGCGGGAAACCGTACACGGCAAGCTGCAGGAGGCGCGCGAAAAAACCGGCAAGCCTTGGGTGTTTAACGAAAAGCACCCCGGCAAGACTATTGTCTACGATGGCCGAACTGGGGAACCGTTCGATCGCCCGATCACAGTCGGCATCGCCTATATGCTGAAGCTGGTTCACTTGGTAGACGATAAGATCCACGCCCGCAGCACAGGCCCTTACTCGCTGGTAACGCAGCAGCCTTTGGGCGGCAAAGCGCAGCAGGGGGGTCAGCGGTTTGGAGAAATGGAAGTCTGGGCTCTGGAAGCGTTCGGCGCAGCTTATACTTTGCAAGAGTTGCTGACTGTGAAGTCGGACGATATGCAGGGGCGGAATGAAGCGCTGAATGCGATCGTTAAAGGCAAAGCTATTCCGCGCCCCGGTACGCCGGAATCTTTCAAGGTGCTGATGCGGGAGTTGCAATCTTTGTGCTTGGATATTGCTGTGCACAAGGTGAATACGTCCGACGAGGGCAGCGAGCACGTTGAGGTGGATTTGATGGCAGATGCTGGGGGCAAGCGATCGCCCTCCCGGCCTACTTACGAATCGCTTTCTCGTGACGAACTTGACGAGGATTAGGCATTAAAGATTAAAGATTAAAGATTTTTTGACAGCATTCAATTCTTTAATCTTTAATCGACAATCTCAAATTAAAATGCCTCAGCAGTGGTACGAACACTGCTGAGGCGAATCAACGCTCTAAACAGGAGAGACGCTGAACATGAATATTGTAACAGTTGTCCCAGGAATTCAAGGAGAAGTTGACCGGGCGACGGGCTGTATTAATTGGCAAGGGAGCAAGTTTGGCAACGGTTACGCGCGCAAGTGGATCGATGGCAAAACAGTATTAGTCCACCGTTTAGTCCTCGAATCAAAAATAGCAGGATTCCTCGGTTCCGGTTATTTTGGTTGCCATACCTGCGACAATCGAAGCTGCATCAACCCGGCACATCTGGTAGTAGGTACTGCTGCTGAGAATACCGGGCAGATGATTGGGCGCGATCGCAAAACTCCCAGACGCAAAAGTATTCCCGGTATTGGCATATTGTCGATCGCACAACTACGGGAAATTCAGACTAAATATTTATCTGGAACCATCAAGAACCACCTAGCAAAAGAGTATGGAGTACAACATGAAACTATTACTAAGATACTTCAGACAAATATTCCCGATAACTTCACTACAGTTTCACCCAATTTTTTAGGAGAAATTCAAGACAGCGGCTGCATCATTTTCCAAGGTTCAAAAGACGGTCCAGGTTATGGCAGGTACTTGAAAAATGGAAAATCAAAATCAGTGACTCGTGCTGTTTTAGCAGAGAAATTAGGATACGAACTTCCGGCTTCGATGGATGCTTGTCATACCTGCGATAATCCCAGTTGCATCAATCCAGAACACCTTTGGGCTGGTACTCGCTCCCAAAATTCATTAGATGCTTCCAAGAAAGGACGCACCCAAGGCAAAAGTCATCCCCTTTCCAATGCCAAATTAGACTGGGAAAAGGTGCGAGAAATTCGGCAAAAGCTAGCAGCAGGAAAGAGGATGAAGGATGTAGCACAGGAATACAGTGTAGACCGCAAAACCATACACGATATTAAGTATCACGTCACTTGGAAAGAAGAAGGTCAAGAGGTTCCAGTTCCCCGCATGGGTGGACATCTCGAACGCAAGCTAACTTTTGCTCAAGCTATTGAGATCCGAGAACGAATCCAAGCCGGAGAATCCCTTGCTAAAATAGCTCAGGAATTTGGAGTATCCAGAAATATCATTTCTGATATTAAAAGAAAGGTCACCTATAGAGGAGAGTAATATTGATTTGAGTTCAAAACGAAGCAAACAAAAAATATAAATTGCCAGCACTAATCGACAGTAAATAAGCAATAGGAGTCAAAATGGCTAAAATAGAACAACGCTTTGATTACGTCAAGATAGGATTAGCTTCACCAGAAAGAATTCGACAGTGGGGAGAGAGAACTTTACCCAACGGTCAGATAACCGGTGAAGTGACAAAACCCGAAACAATAAATTACCGGACATTAAAACCTGAAATGGACGGCTTGTTTTGCGAGCGCATTTTTGGACCTGCAAAAGATTGGGAATGTCATTGTGGCAAGTACAAACGAGTTCGCCATAGAGGCATTGTTTGCGAAAGATGCGGTGTAGAAGTCACTGAATCTCGCGTCCGCCGTCACCGGATGGGATTTATCAAATTAGCGGCTCCCGTAGCTCACGTTTGGTATCTCAAAGGCATCCCGAGTTACATGGCAATTCTGTTAGATATGCCGCTCCGAGATGTCGAACAAATCGTTTATTTCAATGCCTACGTTGTCCTAAATGCAGGTAATGCAGAAAAGCTGCAATACAAGCAATTGCTAACAGAAGATGCTTGGCTGGAAATAGAAGACGAACTATACAGCGAAGATTCCACACTCACAGGTGTAGAAGTAGGCATAGGTGCTGAAGCTTTGCAAGTTTTGCTGCAAAATATTCCGCTAGAAAGTGAAGCGGAAAAGTTGCGGGAAGATATTGCTAATGCTAAAGGTCAAAAACGGGCCAAGTTAATTAAACGCTTGCGGGTAATTGACAACTTCATCGCTACGGGTTCTCAACCCGATTGGATGGTGCTCAATGTGATTCCGGTGATTCCCCCCGACTTGCGGCCGATGGTGCAGTTAGACGGCGGCCGTTTTGCAACGAGCGACCTCAACGACCTTTATCGGAGAGTAATTAATCGGAATAACCGCTTGGCTAGACTCCAAGAAATTCTGGCGCCGGAGATTATCATCCGCAACGAAAAGCGGATGCTGCAAGAAGCTGTGGATGCGCTGATTGACAACGGTCGCCGGGGTCGGACAGTGGTGGGGGCAAACAACCGCCCGCTGAAGTCGCTGTCGGACATCATTGAAGGGAAACAAGGTCGCTTCCGGCAAAACTTGTTGGGGAAACGGGTTGACTACTCCGGACGATCGGTGATTGTGGTGGGGCCGAAACTGAAGATTCATCAGTGCGGTTTGCCGAGGGAAATGGCGATCGAACTTTTCCAGCCTTTCGTCATCCACCGCTTGATCCGCCAAGGATTAGTCAACAACATCAAAGCTGCCAAAAAACTGATCCAGCGCAACGATCCCAGTGTTTGGGACGTGCTTCAGGAGGTGATTGAAGGACACCCGGTAATGCTAAACCGGGCGCCGACGCTTCACCGTTTGGGGATTCAAGCCTTTGAGCCGATTTTGGTGGACGGGAGGGCAATTCAGCTTCACCCGCTAGTCTGTCCGGCTTTTAACGCTGACTTTGACGGCGACCAAATGGCAGTGCACGTGCCTTTGTCTCTGGAATCTCAGGCGGAAGCGCGCTTGCTGATGCTGGCTTCTAACAACATTATGTCGCCGGCAACCGGAAGACCGATCGTTACTCCTTCTCAAGATATGGTGCTCGGTTGCTATTACTTGACAGCCGAAAATCCTGACGCTCAAAAAGGAGCCGGTCACTATTTCTCCAACCTTACCGACGCGGTTGTAGCTTACGAACAAGGAATCGTTGACTTGCACTCTTATGTGTGGGTGAGGTTTCAAGGCGCCATAGAAAACGCAGAACCCGAGGGAGAACCGCTGAAGGTGGAACGGTCTACCGACGGTATAGTGACGAAAGAATACAAGTTCCGCCGGGTTCGGGAAGACGGAGAGGGCAAGGTGCTCAATCAGTTTATTCGCACTACTCCGGGCCGGATTATCTATCACCAAACGATCGAATCGGTAATTAACAATTAGAAATGGGTAAGGGGTAATAGGTAATGGATAAGAGGTAAGGGGTAAGAGGTAATGGGTAATAACGGACAAATAATCGCTAACAAATAATAGTGATTAAAACCGAAATATTCACCCATTACTACTTACAAATACTTCAGCGACGCGGTTCCTGAGCGAAGTCGAAGTGCAGTAAACAGTTACTAATTACCAATTAAGTAGGTAGGTGCAAATAAACTTTATTATGGGAATGGCAGATGAGTGTATTCATCTCCTAGCTTAGCTCTGTTCCTTATACGCTAAACCAGCCCCTACAAAATGCTTGTTGTTTTTTCCCGTCGCTCTACTTATCAATTACCAATTACCAATTACCAATTACCAATACTTCTGCTACGCGGTTCCTGAACCCTTGGGCTTCGCTCAGAAGAACCGAAGTCGAACGCCAGTAAAAGTTACCAATTACCAATTACCACTCCTCAGAAAAATGACAGAAAATAAGGAAATTGTTTTTCGCAATCGAGTTGTTGACAAAGGTCAGCTCAAAAAATTGATCTCTTGGTCCTTCATGCACTACGGAACAGCCCGTACAGCGCAAATGGCCGATAAACTCAAAGACTTGGGTTTCCGCTTTGCGACACGAGCGGGAGTTTCGATTAGCGTAGACGACCTGCAAGTGCCCCCGTCAAAACGATCGCTCCTAGATGCAGCCGAAGAAGAAATCCGGATCACAGAACAAAAATACACCAGAGGCGAAATCACCGAAGTCGAACGCTTCCAAAAAGTAATCGATACCTGGAACAGCACATCAGAAGACCTCAAAGACGAAGTAGTCAAAAACTTCCGAGCCACAGACCCCCTAAACTCGGTCTACATGATGGCATTCTCCGGGGCGCGGGGAAACATTTCTCAAGTGCGGCAGCTAGTCGGAATGCGCGGATTGATGGCTGACCCCCAAGGAGAAATCATCGACTTGCCAATTAAAACCAACTTCCGCGAAGGACTCACCGTCACCGAATACATCATCTCCTCCTACGGCGCGCGCAAAGGCTTGGTAGATACAGCGTTGCGGACGGCAGACTCTGGCTATTTGACTCGTCGTTTGGTGGATGTGTCCCAAGACGTAATTGTGCGGGAAGTGGACTGCGGCACTCAGCGGGGAATTCGAGTACGGCCGATGACGGACGGAGCAACAGTGCTGATCCCCCTGAAGGACAGGCTGCTGGGGCGCGTTTTGGCCCGAGATGCGGTTCACCCCAAAACCGGGGAAATCGTGACTTACGGCAGCGAAAAAGCAGTCCGAAATCAGCCAATTACCGATGAGTTGGCGACGGAAATTGGTAACGCTGGGGTGGCAGAGGTGTATTTACGATCGCCCCTGACTTGTGAATCTACCCGCTCAGTTTGTCAGCACTGCTACGGCTGGAGTCTCGCCCACTTGAAAATGGTAGACATGGGAGAAGCGATCGGGATTATTGCAGCTCAGTCGATCGGGGAACCAGGAACCCAACTCACCATGCGTACCTTCCACACAGGGGGCGTATTCACCGGAGAAGTCGCCAAACAAGAACGCGCACCATTCCCCGGCGTAGTCAAATTTAAAAACCTGCGAACCCGCGCCTTCCGCACCAGACACGGCGAAGAAGCACTGGTCGCCGAAAACAACGGCAAACTCGTATTTGAGGGCGACGGCTTTGAAGAAGGTAAATCCGGCGCCAAAAATCAAAAACTCAAAATCGAACTAGCGATCGTCCAAGGTTCTACCTTAATGGTCAAAGACGGACAGCGCGCCATACCCGGTCAAGTTTTAGCAGAAGTACCCATCGTCGGCCGCGCCGCCCGCAAAACAACAGAAAAAGTCACCACAGACGTAGCCTCCGACTTAGCCGGAGAAGCCAAATTTGCTGATTTAGTGCCTGAAGAAAAAACCGACCGCCAAGGGAACACCACCCGCACAGCCAGCAAAGGCGGGCTGATTTGGATTCTCTCAGGAGAAGTCTACAACTTGCCCCCCGGCGCGGAACCGGCAGTGAAAAATGGCGATCGCATTCCGGCCGAAAGCGTGATTGCCGAAACTAAACTCGTCTCGGAACACGGCGGCGTAGTCCGCATCGCGGACCCCAGAGAAATCGAAATTATCACCGCCCAAGTCCTGCTCGACCAAGCAGTCGTGCGGGCCGAAAGTGCAGGTGGCCGCGACCACTACACGATCGAAACATCTTCTAAGCAGCGGTTTTCCCTGAAGACGGCTCCTGGGAGCAAAGTGATTAACGGGGAAGTCGTCGCCGAACTGCTCGACGACAGCTACCGCACAGCTACAGGGGGCATTGTCAAGTACGGAGGGGTGGAAGTCCACAAGCGCGGTAAAGCTAAACTTGGCTACGAAGTCGTTAAAGGCGGCACTCTGCTCTGGATACCGGAAGAGTGCCACGAGGTAAATAAGGATATTTCTCTGCTGCTGGTGGAAGATGGCCAGTACGTAGAAGCCGGTACTGAGGTGGTTAAAGATATTTTCTGCCAAACCAGCGGGGCAGTGGAAATCACTCAGAAAAATGACATCCTGCGGGAAATTGTGATCAAGCCGGGCACACTCCATGTAGTTGACCGCCCGCCGCTAACATTGGGCGAAGGTCAAATCGTCAACGCCGGTCAAGAAATTTTCCCAGGCTTGGTTGCCGAAGAGTTGGGCTATGCCGAGTATATCGAAACTCCCGAAGGCCCGGCTTTGTTGCTGCGGCCTGTGGTGGAGTTTCCGGTGCCGGATAAGCCACCTGTGCCTTCTCAGACGGCGCTGAATGAGTCGATCTCTTTGAAAGCGGTTCAGCGACTTCCTTATAAGGATGGGGAGCGCGTCAAATCTGTCGAGGGATTGGAACTGCTGCGGACTCAGCTTATTTTGGAAATTGGTTCGGGAGCTCCCCAACTGGCTGCGGATATCGAGTTGCTGCCGGATGAGGAGGATGCTACGGCTTTTGGGGCAGACGGTTCGGGGCCAGCTTGGGGCTCGCCTGAAGACGTTGCTGCGTCGCAAGAGTTGGCTATGACAGTAGCCGATGGAGGCGATCGAGTTTCCAAGACTTTCCGCTTGCAGTTAGTGATTTTGGAATCGCTGGTGATTCGGCGGGACGTGTCTGCTGATCCGACTCAGGGCAGCACTCACACGCGACTGTTGGTCGAAGATGGGCAGTCGATCGCGCCCGGGGCAGTAGTCGCCCGCACCGAGATTCTCTGCAAAGAAGCGGGTATCGTTCGAGGCATCCGTGAGGGGCATGGCGAACCAGTGCGCCGACTTTTGGTGATGCGAGATGCCGATTCTATTTCGATCTCTGTGGCGGGTACGCCGGATGTGAGTCCGGGTCAACTGCTGGTGGCTGGTACCGAAATAGCTCCCGGGGTTGTTCTCGAAGAGTCCGGCCAAGTTGTGAAGGTTGTACCTGCGTCGGAGACAGAATCGGCGAAACTATTGCTCAGGGTGGCTCGCCCTTACCGGGTTTCGGCTGGTGCGGTGCTGCACGTAGACGACGGCGACTTGGTGCAGCGGGGTGACAATTTGGTGATTCTGGTGTTTGAGCGGGCAAAGACTGGGGATATCATTCAAGGTTTGCCACGGATTGAGGAACTTCTTGAAGGGCGGAAGCCTAAGGAAGCTTGTATTTTAGCCAAGCGGCCGGGGACGGCTCGCGTGGTTACGGATGACGATGTTGTGGAACTTGCGGTGATTGAGGATGATGGCCGGATTGAGGAGTATCCTTTGTTGCCTGGTCAAAACCCGATCGTTTCCGACGGACAGCGCGTGGGCGTCGCCGAAGCTTTGACCGACGGGCCTGCTAACCCTCACGAAATTCTGGAGGTGTTCTTCCACGTGCTCAAGGAGCGACAGTCTACTTTTGAGGCTGCCTTGGAGAGTTTCCAACAGGTGCAGACGTTTTTGGTGAATGAAGTGCAGTCGGTTTATCAGTCTCAGGGCGTGGATATTTCTGATAAGCACATCGAGGTGATTGTCCGCCAGATGACCAACAAAGTCAGGATGGAAGATGGCGGCGATACTACTATGCTTCCCGGCGAGTTGGTAGAATTGCGGCAGGTTGAGCAGGTGAATGAGGCGATGTCAATTACTGGTGGAGCGCCGGCGGATTATACTCCGGTGTTGCTGGGGATTACTAAGGCTTCGCTGAATACTGATAGCTTTATTTCCGCTGCTTCGTTCCAGGAGACTACGCGGGTGTTGACTGAGGCTGCGATCGAAGGTAAGTCTGACTGGCTGCGGGGACTGAAGGAAAATGTGATTATCGGCCGCCTGATTCCTGCGGGTACTGGGTTCAATGCCTATGAGGATGCTGGGGTCCAGGATGCGGGTTTTGATGGTGCTGTGTTTGATGACGACATCCACGATTTACAGGAGGATGTGGTACTTGATGACCGTACGGCGCGTCGCGCGTATACTATCGAGAGCGGTTTTGAACTCGGGCGCGCGTCTGATCTTGAGGCTGATGAGGATTTTGAGGAAGTTGAGGTTGATGAGGACGAGTTTGTCGCTGAGACTGATGATGATGCCTTGGGACCTGATGGTGACGATGATGATGATATCGGTTTTGACTTCGATGAGGACGAAGACTAATCATAGTTTTGAGCTTGCATGAAGGAGTGAACAGCGTTGTGTTCGCTGAGGATAAGTTGGTTCCTCGCCACAACGCACACTACGATTTCATGAGTTAAAAAAGCTCAAATTTTTCCTCACAAATTCCAAGTCCGAACTCATAGCATTGTGCTATGGGACATCGAAAGGAAGAAGGAAGAAGGAAGATTTAGAGTTCAAGAAAACCTTGTAATTCTAGAGTTTTAATTGTTTGTTGGTTCACACAAACAATTCTTTCTTCCTGCTTCCTTTTTCCTTCTTCCTTCTTATTCCTTCTGCATATATGGTTCACTCAATCAGGCAGCAAAGCCTTGATTTGATTAACAAACTCTTGATGGTCTACCACAGGTTTAGAGATGTAACCGTCGGCACCGCTTTGATCCAGAAATGTTTCTTTATCACCGGCCATCGCGTGAGCAGTCACCAAAATAATCGGCAGCGATGCCGTTTGCGGGTCAGCTTTGAGCAGTTGAGTAATCTTAATGCCGTCAACAGATTTGCCCTGGTACACGCTGCGCGAAAGAGACACATCCATTAAAATCAAATCAGCTTCGCCGTTCGCAGCAATCTGCATCACCTCTTCAACATTTTCCGTGTGCTTCACGGCTAAGCCCCCCCGCTTAGTCAGAATTTTGGAAAAAACCCGAGCATTAACCAAATCGTCCTCTACAATCAGAACGGTTTTCATAAATAAATATGGGAAGTATAGAAACTTTGTGACTTTAGTCCAAAGAGGAACACGACACGGGGAGTACATTCCCCGTCAAAAATGCAGAGTTTTTAGCGCCATTAGCCGGGAACCCTGCAAAACCCGTATGTATATCCTTGAGCCACTAGCTGTGAGAGGGTTTACAGATGCCTAGAAGCATCCAGTACCATCATTTAGACTACTACACACAGACAGTTTAGTTGTTTTTTATAACTAGACCTGGAACTGGTGAGAGTCTCAAGATTCTCAGGTAGCAGGTTTCTAGTACAATCCAGGACGGATGGACGACGCCTCGAAACCGGGTTTTTGATCGTTTCGGCGGGCTATAACGAACTCTTGCTATGAAAAAACCAGGTTTCTGACTACCCGTGCGTCCTGGACTATAGTATCCTCTCTTTCGGTCAAGCCTTCGGCTTCTACCATTTTAGATTTTAGATTTTAGATTTTAGATTTTAGATTTTAGATTTTAGATGGGAAGTGATTGACTGGATATCAGTTTGGATCACGGGCCTACAGTTGCATTATTTTTTGAACTGGTATTAGAGTCGGGAATGTGTGATAATTATTTTCCTCCCTCCTCATTAGAATCAAGCCATGTTTATTCACATACTCCCGTCGCCACAGCATTTGAAGTAGCGAATCTAGCGGGGATTGTTGGAGATTCCTAATTCTCAATTTTAACCCATCAAAACGGCTTAAAATATCGACGCTTCCGTTCATCAAGCCGATGTCAGACTAGGAGATATCGCCAGGAGAGCTTTTGAGTGATGAATTCATCAAGATCGGCATTTTTGACACTCTCACCGAGTCACGACCATGCTCTATTGTTGAATAAGCCCAAAACTGGGAGTTCACTCATAGTCCAGTCGCCTCTACACGATCAGAACAAGTACCAGTACCAGAGAGATTCCAATTCCGCTTACTTTTCTTTTTTAATACTTTCGGATTCCATCACGCTTGCCAAAATACGGTAAGCTCGATCGTCTACCATTGCTGCTTGATCCACGCTGCGGCTGTACTGAGACGAGATCAATCCGGGGTTTCTCCTGAATAAAATATTTCTTCGTGTAGATGGTTATTCCTAATTGCAATTAAATTCTATCATGGATTGACGGGGACTCAAGTCCCTCGTGACGCTTTCCTAGGAAGGGTTAAAGCCTCACTACGTTCTGAGCTTCTGGCATTCCGTGTTCTCCTGTGAATCAACCTTCTGACGGCAGAAGGTAAATAGACAGGTAGGCGCAAATGAAGGCAACATAGAGGTTAGGGTAAGAGTGGAGAGTAAGAGGCAAGTGTTGCCCGTCTTCGGGACTCTGATTCTGCTTTCACAAGTTAAGTTTATTTTTATTCTTCAACTGGGCGGTTGGGTCGAACTTTCGGTTCGCCTGCGGCAAAGGCTTTTCAATCGAGACAGGGAACCTCGGCATTATTGACAGAGGCTGTTTTCACTCAGGAATTAACGGACACAAGGACTCATGGCTAAACAACTCAACCTACTTTCCGGGCAAGTAATTTCTACGCCTCTGCACGCCGAGATGCAGCAATCGTACCTCGAATATGCCATGAGTGTGATCGTCGGGCGAGCTTTGCCTGATGTCCGCGACGGTTTAAAACCTGTTCACCGTCGAATTTTATATGCGATGCACGAACTCGGTCTGACGCCAGACCGACCTTACCGTAAGTGCGCCCGGGTAGTTGGAGATGTTTTGGGAAAATATCACCCCCACGGCGACCAATCGGTTTACGACGCTCTGGTACGCATGGTTCAGGAGTTTTCGAGCCGCTATCCTTTACTGGCGGGTCACGGCAATTTCGGTTCGGTGGACAACGATCCGGCGGCTGCTATGCGCTATACGGAAACGAGGTTAGCACCCATCGCCCACGAAGCTATGCTAACCCAAGTCGGCGATGCAACTGTTGATTTTACTGCTAACTTTGACAGTTCGCAGCAGGAACCGACGGCGCTGCCTGCTCAGTTGCCGTTTCTGTTACTCAACGGCTGTACGGGCATTGCTGTGGGGATGGCAACTAATATCCCGCCGCACAATTTGGGGGAGGTGGTAGACGGTTTAATTGCTTTGATTGAAAACCCGGAACTATCCGACGAGAAGTTGATAGAACTGATTCCGGGCCCGGATTTTCCAACCGGAGGGGAAATCGTCGCTACAGAGGGAATTGTTGACGCATACACTAAGGGTCGAGGCAGCATTGCGGTCAGAGGTGTGGCCGGGGTGGAAGAGGTGCCAGGTAATCGCAAGGTGCGTACTAAAACGGCGATCGTGGTGACGGAGTTTCCGTTTCAGGTAAATAAGGCGGCTTGGATTGAAAAGGTGGCGGAGTTGGTCAATGCTGGCCGCCTCGACGGTATTTCTGATTTGCGTGACGAGAGCGATCGCGAAGGGATTCGAGTGGTGATTGAACTCAAGCGGGAATTTACCCCAGAAGCGGTTCTCGCTCGCCTTTACCAACAAACTGACCTGCAAACAAATTTTGGGGCGATTTTGCTGGCAATTGTCAACGGTCAACCGCGACAGTTGACGCTCCGACAATTGTTGCAGGAATTTCTGGATTTCCGGGAAGTGACTCTTACCCGCCGCTACAATTACGAGTTGCAGGCTGCAGAACGCCGCTGTCATATTGTCCAAGGCTTAATGTTGGCTTTGACAAATCTCGATACAGCGATCGACATTCTCAGAAATTCTCCTGACGGCTCTACTGCTAAGCAAACTTTACAAGTTCGCCTCAATTTGAGCGAAAGTCAAGCTGATGCGATTTTGGCGATGCCTATGCGTAGGCTGACTGGTTTGGAAAGGCAAAATTTGCAGTCTGAGTTTGATGAGTTGATGGCTAATATTCAAGAATTGCAGCGGTTGTTGAGCGACAGGCGCGAACTTTTGAAGGCTTTAAAGAAGGAATTTCGATCGCTCAAACGCAAGTACGCTGACCCCCGCCGCACTAAATTCGCCAATGGAACTGCACGCGCAGCAAACGCCGAATCACAATTTGCTGGTAAGAAAAATTCTGGGGTCAAGCAGTTGTCGCCGGCAACGATTCAGCCGAACTTATTGCCCGTTCTAGAGCCAGAGGAAACTATTGTTGAATTTTCGCACAAGCAGTACGTGCGACGCTTGCCGAGTGGGGAAAAGCCACGCTCGAAAAGTCGCGAAAAATCGGTTTCCGCTTTAGAAAAAAATGAAGATTTTATTGTGACGGCAAATCTGACGAAAACCGATCGCACTTTGGTCGTCTTAACTCCTAACGGCAAAGCTTACCCGCTGAAAGTGGCCGATATTCCTAGTAGTAGCGCCAAAGACCGGGGAACGCCGATCGTTAGTTTGTTGTCGCCGAGTGCTACTAAAGACAGTGCCGATCGCGCTTTGTCGGAAATCACAGTTGCACACTTTATTTTGCCGGAAAATTCGGAGGCGGCGGATTTAGTAACTCTGACTCAGCAAGGGAAAATTAAGCGCTTGGCGATGCAGGAATTTGCTGATTTGACTAATCGCGGCGTTACTGTTGTTAAACTCAAGGAGGACGATCGGCTGCGCTGTGCGAGTCTGGCTAAAGTCGGCGAGCAAGTGGCGATCGCAACTTCAGGAGGCCGAGTCCTCCGGTTTGAGATCGATGACGAACAACTGCCGCCAATGGGCCGCGCGGCCCAGGGTTCTCAAGTAACCAGGTTGCGGAAGCAGGAACAGTTGGTGGGCTGCATCACTCTCGACCCGAACGACAGTCTGGTGTTATTTTCCGAGTTGGGTTGGGCAAAACGAATGCCTGCGGGTTCTGTCAGACTTACTAACCGCGGCGAAATTGGCACTCAAGCTTTTCGCTTCGCAGAGCCTAAAGATGCTTTAGTTGGCTTGCTGCAGGCTGTTCCGGGTACGGATGTCAAACTTTTTACTAATTCAGGCCGCCTGCTGCGATCGGCTATTGATGCTATAGCTTTTTGGGGGAAAGATGCTGCGGGCGATCGAGTTTTTGACCTCAATCCGGGTGAAAAAATTATCAAAGTTATCAGCAGTCAATAGTCATGGGGCATGGGGCATGGGGCATGGGGCATGGGGCATGGGGCATGGGGCATGGGGCGTGGGGCATGGCGTATTAATCTGATTTGTGACCTCTGACTTCAGACTTCAACATCCATCCGTTAAATCATTTAAATCCTGTACACTGCTCGTTCCCGAACTTCCTCCTTCCTTGAATATCTCAATTACCAATGCCCCATGCCCCATGCCCAATTCCCCAATCAAAAATCAAAAATCAAAAATCAAAAATCAAAAATTGTTTAATGGCGCAAGTTGTATTAGAAAATATCTACAAAAGTTTTCCTCTCCGCCAAGGAGAACAGGGAAAAGAAGCAAACACCCTCGCAGAAAATGTCTCGCCTATAGCCGATCGCCCTTCGTCTAACAGCGTTTTGCGACGCATTAACCTGACCGTCGAAGACGGGGAATTCATGGTGCTGGTGGGGCCTTCGGGCTGCGGAAAAAGCACTTTGCTGCGATCGATCGCTGGTTTGGAAGTTTTGACGGCCGGCAATATTTGGGTGGGCGATCGGCTGGTTAACGATTTGCCTCCTAAAGACCGAGATATCGCTATGGTATTTCAAAATTATGCTCTCTATCCTCACTTAACAGTTTACGATAATCTCGCCTTTGGATTGCGTCGCTCGGAAAGGGAGAAAGAAGAAGGAAGAAGGAAGAAGGAAGCAGAAATAGGGAAGAAAGTAGAAGGGAGAAAGGGGAAGATACAAGGAGAAGAAGGAAGCATCCATAAGGGAGAAAAAATCAGGAATAAGGTAGAAGAGGTTATTAATTATTTAGCTTCTCATTCTTTTAAAAATCCTCTAATTTATCCTTTGTTCGAGGACTTTTTAGGAGGAGCCACTCGCAAGTTGCCTCCGGGTTTGCGCTATTTGTCGGAACGGGAAAAGGCTGTAGGAAAACGAGTGCGAGAGGTAGCTGAATTATTGCAAATAGAATCTCTTTTAAATCGCTTGCCGAAACAACTTTCGGGAGGGCAAAAGCAGCGGGTAGCTTTGGGTAGGGCGATGGCTAGAAATCCTGAAGTTTTTTTGATGGACGAACCGTTATCGAATCTGGATGCGAAATTGAGGGCGGAAACTCGATCGCAAATTGTGCAGTTGCAGCGACAGTTGGGAACTACAACTATTTATGTGACTCACGACCAAACTGAGGCGATGACAATGGGCGATCGAATTGCTATTATGAATAGAGGCCAGCTTCAGCAAGTAGCTCAACCTCTAGAGCTTTACAACAAGCCGGCTAATTTGTTTGTTGCTGAGTTTATCGGTTCTCCGGCGATGAATTTTTTGTCGGTTGAATTTAGTGCTCCGCTGTTGATTTCTCACCCGCAATTTCGCTTTACTTTACCCGATATTTGGGCAAAAAGTCTACAACAATATGACGGGCGAGGGCTAATTTTGGGAATTCGGCCGGAACATCTGAGTATTAACCCTCCGGCTACCAAAAATCTTTCGGTACAAGTGGAAATTGTAGAGGCTTTGGGACACGAAACTTATTTGGGGGTTTGTTTGACGGATGCTCCGGCGGTGCGAATGCAAGTGCGGGTTCCTCCTGAGCGATCGATCCGAGTTGGCGAGGAGCTTTGGTTGGCCATCGCCCATGACAAAATTCACTTGTTCGACCCTGATACCGAGTTGGCTATTTTTCCTCGTTAGGCAAAATCATCAAGGTCGATCGACCGTTGTGACCGAGCTCACTCATCACAAGCTTGCATTTTTATCAAGGAATGTTATATTTATTTACATAAGCCTTAAACAAGTTAACGAAAGGAGTTCGCACTATGCAAGAACAAAAACGCAACGCTTGGAACTGGGGCTTCAGCGAAGGAGCCGAAAATTGGAACGGTCGTTTGGCGATGATTGGTTTCTCTGCCGCTGTCATCATCGAATTGGTTTCCGGTCAAGGCCTGCTTCACTTTTGGGGCGTGATGTAATTTTCTAGTTAAGACTTTTGTGACACTGCAAAGCTTGGGAGTTCCGTAACGGACTCCCTAAATTTTGGCAGCGCAATTTTGGCAGCAAATAGCCACTTGCTCCGGGCAGTTAGCTGCCCAAAACTTAACCGCTATAGCTCAAACCGGGGCGGGGGGTCTCCCCCCCAAAAAAAAGAGTGCGAATCACTCTTTTGGGTGATGCTAGCAAATTACTCTAGCGGATATATTCTTTTAAGATGCTGTTGCGGTTGGGATGGCGCAACTTCCGCAGGGCTTTAGCCTCGATTTGGCGAATCCGCTCACGAGTGACGTTAAAGATCTGACCAATTTCCTCCAAGGTCTTCATCCGTCCATCATCTAAGCCGTAACGCAGCCGCAGTACATCCCGTTCTCGGGGGCTGAGAGTATCCAAAACGCTTTCCAAGTCTTCTCTGAGCAAGTTTTTGGAGACTTGATCTTCTGGTGTTTCCCCGTCTGATTCAATAAAATCTCCCAGACGTGAGTCTTCCTCTTTGCCGATCGGAGTTTCTAGAGAGATGGGCAACTGTGCGGACTTAGCGATGAACCGCAACTTCTCGATCGTCATCTCCATGCGGGTAGCAATTTCTTCTTCCGTAGGCTTGCGACCCATTTCCTGAGACAGGAGTTTGGTAGTTTTCTTGATCCGCGAAATGGTTTCGTAAAGGTGAACCGGCAGGCGGATAGTGCGCGATTGGTCGGCGATGGCCCGGGTAATGGCTTGACGTATCCACCAAGTTGCGTAGGTAGAAAACTTGTAGCCTTTTTCGTGATCGAATTTTTCAGCGGCCCGGATCAGACCCAAAGAGCCTTCCTGAATCAAATCTTGGAAAGACAAACCGCGATTCATGTATTTTTTGGCGATCGACACGACCAAACGCAGGTTTGATTGCACCATTTTTTCCTTTGCCCGACGGCCGACGTGGAGTCGGTGACGGAATGCAGGAAGTGCCATATCTACAGCATTCGCCCATTCGCTGTCTTTGGGTTCGCGGTTATACTCTTCGAGCAGTTGTTCTCGAACTCGCTCTAATTCCAGCAAATCTGCAATCTTGCGCGCTAGTTCAATCTCTTCGTCAGCTCGCAGCAGTCGAATCCGACCGATTTCTTGCAGGTAAAGACGAATAGAGTCTTCAGTATAATGCTTTTTCTTTGCCTGTGCCCGACGGCGGGCTTTGGCGCCTTTGCCAGATTTAGAGTCGTCCTCAGATTGAGCGTCTAAGAATTCTTCTCGATCGTCTTCTTCGTCGATAAAGAGTTCCAACTCGCTCTCAGGTAGAACGCTTTCGGCGCCCCGAAGCAACTCGAGTGTTTCCATTTCCGGTGTAATTGTGGTTTCGAGTACGGTGTTAGCCTGGATCATGCCGTCTTCCTCATGCTCCTGAATTAAAGAATAAATAACAGTGGAATAGTGTCTGTTTGTAGTTTAGACAAGTTAGCCAGTATTGACATTCCCGCAGGAAAAAATAGTGGGATTTTCGGTCTGCTAGCTGAATCTGTTACCGAAACTGCACCAGTTTTATGACTCAAAGTTCGAGTTCGGGTTTGAAGCAAACAGCGCATTCAATTGATCGCAGATTTTAACATCGCGACCTTAAATTGAGCTGGCGGCTTTTTCTTTCAGAGCGAGTTACCACATCATCTGCAATACCTTGCCCAGAGAAGCAAACCATGAAGGCAAACCATGAAGTGCGATCGATCGCACTTCCAAAAATACTGGCTTTTTTACTCGGTACTTCGAGCTATTACCCGTACAAGTTTTCCTGCACGGAACCCTCTAACTTTTGTATTCGAGGTGTCGAACTTTTGATGCCTTGCTTTCACTCTGGTTGTCAGACATGACAGTTGCACGGCAAATTTTCGCCACCTTGGATGCCGGTCTGCTGCCTCAAATGCAACAGCAGAGGGTTGAAGCACCAAAGGGGGAGAATCGGATCTTGCCAAGACCTTTCCGATTGTAGCCTTTCTCACAAAAAATGGAAGTTGTTTTCCATTGTTTGTCAAGAACTAGGAAAACTCTGTCAGCAGAGCTTGACAATACTAACTCATGTCCAGCTCTGCTAAATCCTGAGAACGGCCCGCAAAAACTTTGGCACGCTCGAACGGCGCTGTTTTCTGCGTATATCTGGGTGAACGGCTGCGGCGTAGTTGGCCAGACAGTTAGCAGACAATTTTTGACTTGCCCAAATTGGAACCAATACAATCCGTGTAGATACACCCATCATTACCCTGTTTCCCTGAATTGAATCATACGCAATCTGCGATTGAATAAAGCTCGTAGCTTTAGTTTTAAGCCGGCCACTCTGGATTAGAGACCGACTCTGACCCCAAATGAAGCGTTGCGGGTTGAGTAGTGCAACAGGGGCTTTCATTGTTAAGTTAGCTCAAATCTCAGAAATTGGGTTTAATTTTAACGTTAAATCACATTAAGTTCTTAACGTCACATTCTTATTTAAGCAGTTCGACACGAGTTTGTCGCGTCAGTGGCAAAAACCACCAGGATAAATTCTACTGAGAGTTAACCCGCCGCGCAACTCTCGGCTGCGGACTTCTCTAAATTTTTTGGCTTTCGGTTCGCACTTACGCGATCGCACTTTCTCACAAACCATACAATTCGACATCTCCCGGAAGTATAACTTCACGATTCCTTTAAATATATCGTGACAGTGTGAAGATTCCATAAACCCCTTTAATTAAATTTAGATAGCATTCCCGAATTGTCTTGATAATTTCAAGCAGACGCAAAAAAATCACCAGCGGACGTTGATGCAACTGCCTGCAGATGATAACTCCGCCAGGGAAGAAAAATTTACCCAGTTAGCGATGTGCTTGCTATTTTTAGATAAGGCATAAGGGGGAGGATGCGCTTAAAGATGTGGAGGGGTAGGACGCTGGTGGGATGCTCAAAATTTTGTTATATTTACAGCGTGCCATCAGAAAGCGCTGATCTAGGTTGGATCTCTAAATCATTCCTGGCTCCTAGCTCAGCAATGACGACATCGAAAATTGTCTATAAAGTTGATTATACCTGCTTACTATTGATGATTTCTAATAAACCTTGATAAAAGACTTTGAAGCTTTTAGAGCGATTTAATTCAGGATTCATATATTGAGAAATTTCGCTAGAGGCTTTATATTTTTCTAGTCCTCCCGGATGATATCCAGCTTTTTTCAGCACTCTTTCCAAAGCCTCCCATGTACCCCCTTTAATAGCATCGGGGTCGCGATACGGTTGTTGATTAGCTAAATTGGCAGAGACTTTAGGATAAGCTTGGCAAATTGCTTCAACATCGCCGAAAAACCACGCTTCTAATTCTTCAACTACAATTCGATTTAAGACTTGGAATGATTTATCTTTTTGACAGGAAGATTTAGTGATTAATCCCGAGGATATTGCCATTATTTCTAGTTGTTGTTTTAATTTGAGACAATCTTCTCGATCTTCATCTATTAAAATAACAATTTTCCAATCAGGCGGAAGCCATGCTTGATAACCTTTCAAACGGTTAGGCAATTTAGCCAGTAAATCTGTTTTCCCTCGAAAAGCATGAATTTTATAGGTAACAGTCGATGGCACTATTTTGGGTACAATCTGGGTTAAAGCTGATTCTAGTGATGCTTCTTCCACTAAAAACTCAAGATGCAAAATGCTCACCTCCTCTTAATTTTAAGTTTAAAATCCTTGCGGTGCACCCGCATTTTTGAGGGGATTTCCCACATCAAAAAAATCTTCCATCCACAGCGAACCGAGTAAGGAACCGTTTTCTATAAATTGTTTAATTCCCTGCATATCTGCGGTTCTTTTGGCTTGAGTAAAACCTTTTTCATCTCTATATAATACCCATAATTCTTCTGGTTTTAAACGATCTACAAAAAAGGGAGAATGGGTTGTTATCATTAATTGAGTATTCACCGAAGCCGAACGACATTCTTCTGCAAGCTGAGGTAATAATTGCGGATGCAAATGATTTTCTGGTTCTTCTATTCCCACTAATTGCGGGGGATTTGGATCGAATAAAACAGTCAAATAAGCTAAGAGTTTTAACGTACCATCGGAGGCATATTTTGCCAAAATGGGATGAGAAAAAGGAGCATCTTTAATTTCCAACAAAAGTCTGCCATCCTGCATGACAAGAGCCTCGACTTTTTCGAGGCGTGGAATACGAGCAGAAAGGGTTTTTAGTATTTCTTCTAACCGTTGGGGATGTTGTTCTTTTAGGTATTGGATAACATTAGGTAAATTGTCACCAGTGGGGGACAATCTTTCCTGTGCACCTGCTTCGGGAAGGCTGCGGGTATTATCTGCGGTTAAATAGGATAAATACCAACCTGTAATAAAGCGTCTTAATGCGCTGACGCGAGGATGTTTGGCAAATTGTCCTAATGTATTTACTGCTAATAATTCAGGTGATGCCAGTTGTTCGGTAATCCTTTCGCCTTCTTCATCAGGACTTTCGCCACTAATGACTTGTCCTTCGCCTTTCTTGAAGTCTAAAAACCGAAAAGGTTTACCTTGGCTGGCTCGCCTCCACTGTAACGATTCTTCAGCAATGAAAGGACGATTATTTTCTTCATCTATGGCGAGATGATAGGTAATTAACGGCGATTTGTATGTCTCTCGATATTTTAATTCAATAATGATGCAGCCTGTACTATCTCTGGTGCGTAGTTCTCGAAATCTGCCCCTTCTATCCCATGCTTTTCTAAGGCTTTCATTGAAACATTCAGACAGGAAAGCAAAAACATCAAAAATAGTTGATTTTCCGCTACCATTAGGCCCCAAGAGGACAGTTAAGGGGGTAATTTTTTTAAGTTCTAGATTATGTAAAGCTCGGTAATTTTGGACTTTTAGATATTCTATCCGTGGAACATTTTTCATGATTTCACATCCTTAACTATACTTGGTGTTTCTTGGAGAAGTAGGTCGTTTTCATTAAACCTAAAACGCTTTTTCGTTAGATTCCCGACTTCTCAAAGAAGTCCGGAATCTGGGTGTTTGGTTTTTTGAGATTGTGCTACAGAAAAATGATTACTGATTCCGCAGGCGAGGGTTAACAAACTCGTTTAATCCTTCCCCCACCAAAGATAGTCCTACTACCATTAAAGTCATCGCCCAACCGGGAAACAAAGCCGTCCACCAAATGCCAGTAGGTAGCGCATCTAAAGCTAAACGCAAGTCGTGTCCCCATTCGGGAGTTGCTTCGGGAAGTCCTAATCCGAGAAATCCCAAACCTCCTAATGTTAAAATTGCATCGGCAGCGTTGAGCGCAAACAGCACGGGCACGCTCTGAATCACATTCAGAAACAGGTAGCGCGAAAGCACTGTCCAAGTGTCAGCACCCATTGCTCGGGCGGCTTCGACAAACAATTCGGTTTTGACGCTGACGGTGTGATTCCTGACGACGCGGTAGTATTGAGGGATGTAGGAAATGCTCAGGGCGATCGCAGCATTCAAAACTCCTTTTCCCACTACAAACGCTAGGGTCAAAGAAAGCAGCAGCCCCGGCAAAGTATAAATTGTATCCATTAAAAATAACAACACTCGATCGAGCTTACCGCCCAAATAACCGCTAACCAGACCCAGCGGCACACCGATAAACAAACTCAAAGATGTGGCTAAAATCACCACTTGCCAAGCGGCCCGAGAAGCAAACAGCGTGCGGGAAAACACATCGTAGCCGCTGCGGCTTGTACCAAACCAATAATTCGCCGACGGCGGTTCGTGGATAGGGTTAATCAAAGCCTCGGTAGGATTTTGCAGCCATCCCCAAGCTTGCATAGCTGGAGACAAGGTGGCTACCAATACAAACACGGCAGTTATTGTCAAACCTGCCCACATCATTTTCATGGACAGGCTTGACGGTGAGGCAATGTTATTGAGAAATCGCGGCAGTCGGAGGCGGCTTTGAGCCATAATGACGATCGACCTATATAAGACTTTTCGATTTTAGTAGGACTCAGGCGAAAAAACCCGGAACAGTCAAAAATCCTCTTTCTCCTTCGCCAAAGACTCGCGACAAACCGGGTTTTTTCGCGCGATAGGGCTAAAAAAAAACCGGTTTCTCCCCTGCACGGGACTGGCGCGCAGGGGAGAAATCGGTTTTTTGGCAGGCGGAACGCCTGTCGAGTTTAGGTTAAATCTCTATTGGCGAATCTCAAATCTAAAATCGATCGAATTCCTACAAATTACTGGCAATTAACTCGCGGTACTGGCTTTTCGGCTTAACTCCCTTGAGCTCAGCCACCAAATCTTTGTCTTTGAAATACTGAATCGTCGGCGTACCAATCACGCCAGCATTTTCAGCAATTTCTGGATCTTCTTCGATGTCAATTTCCACGTAGTGGATTTTGCCCTCGAACTCATCTACTACTTTGCTCAAAATCGGCTTGAGGCTGTGGCAAGGCCCGCAACTCGGAGAGGCATATTTGACCACAATCAGTCGATCGCTATCGTGGAACAACTTCCGCAAAGCATAACCTCCTTCGTGGCGCGTGTCTTTGATATCAAAGTTCTCGCTGGTTTTGCGTACTTTTTGAGCTTCCGGCGCTGCGACGGGTTGCTCGGATTCCTCGGTTTGATGGAATTCCTGAGCTAAACCATTGGACGACAGCCACCGTTCTGCCAGCATCGCCCCCATACAACCGCTGCCGGCTGCGGTGATTGCTTGGCGAAACTCGTGGTCTTGCACGTCACCGACGGCGTAAACTCCCTCAACGCTGGTTTCTACCGAACCGTGTTTGGTAACGATATAGCCTACTTCGTCGAGTTCTAACTGACCTTGGAACAGTTGAGTGTTGGGAGTGTGACCGATCGCGTAAAACAATCCTTTCACCAGCAAATCGCTCTCGGCGCCGGTCTGGATATTTCTAATTATCACCCCGTCCATTTTGCCGCCCGCTTCGCCCAAAATATCCACTGCTTCGGTGTTCCAGTGCACGGTAATTTTGGGGTTGCTCAACACTCGGTCTTGCATGGCTTTGCTGGCGCGCATTTGATCGCGCCGCACCAGCATATGTACGTGAGAGCCGTATTTTGTCAAATAAATAGATTCTTCCGCTGCTGTGTCGCCCGCGCCGATGACAGCTAAGTCTACTCCTTTAAAAATTGGGGTAGCGCCGTCGCAAATGGCACAGGCAGAAATGCCGTGACTCCAAAATACGTGTTCGCTAGGCAGCCCCAGCCTTTTCGCCGTCGCGCCTGTAGCGATTACTATCGTGTGGGTTTTAATTTCTCTATCTTCCGATCGCACTGTAAACGGACGCTTGGTCAAATCCACCGAAATTACATCTTCTGTGTATAATTCGGCACCCCAGCGCACTGCTTGAGCTTTCATCCGATCCATGAGTTCCGGCCCGGTGATGCCTTCGGGAAAGCCGGGGAAGTTTTCTACCTCTGTGGTGGTCATCAATTGACCGCCGGGGACGCCTCCGGCTTGGTAGCCTTCAAACACTACGGGTTTCAGGTTTGCCCTCCCGGCGTAGATGGCTGCTGTATAGCCTGCGGGCCCTGAGCCGATAATTACTAGGTTTTCTACGGTTTCGTTGGTCATAGCTATTTACTTAAACTCATAACGACTTCGTTTTACTAATTCTAGCAGAGTTCGATCGAGTTTGGTTGGATGCCATTGTGCGATCGAGCATCTGTATCTATTTTTGAGGGTTGATCGGTCTTCGGGGCAATTCCAGCTACTTTAATAAGCAAAAACAATCTAAAAGTCGATTTAGTTTTAAATGTTCGATCTATTTTGACCCCTCAAATCTTAAGAAAGCCTAAAGACGACTCAAATTATTGACTTCATTCTCAATTATTTTACCTATTTACTTGCTTTGAGGCTTGTAGTACGATTTTCATAATCCAGGGGCATTATGACTAATTTAAGTTTTTGATGCTGAAAGCTTTTAAAATCGTCAAATTAACGAACTCTGCAAATGTAATAAGTACAATTGTTTATGCAAAATCCGCATTTGAGGGTTTAATAATTGTAACAGAGATTTGGGACACTTTGACAAAATACATGATTTGTGGTATGGAAGGTGAGATGGGGGGGAAATTCGATCGAGCTTTTTAACCGCTTCGGAAGCACAGGCGGGACGCCCGTGCCACGATTAACATAGGATTTTGTATTTGTGTGTGAATGGATAAAATCAAGATATTGTTTGTATGCAGCCGGAATAAGTGGAGGAGTTTGACTGCGGAGAAGATATGCGAGAAGGTTAGCGGCTACAGCGTGCGATCGTCTGGAACGGAAAAAGGTGCAAGAATCAGAGTAACTGAGGGTTTGCTGGGCTGGGCAGATTGGATATTGGTGATGGAGAAGAAGCATGGCGATCGACTTCGCAGCAAATTTCCCGAAAGTCTCGAAGGCAAGAAAGTTATTTGCCTGCAAATCCCGGACAATTACCAATATATGGAACCGGAGTTAGTCGAGCTTTTGCAGGCGAAACTGAACCCCTATATGGAAATGCCAGAGAACGAGATAAATTTTATGCAGCGAGTTTTGGAACCGGAAGTGATGGATTCCTTGGAAGAGGCGATCGAATACGATTCGATGGATTTTGCTGAGGTTAATGCTGCTTTTGCTCAGAGTGCTGCGGCGTTGGGGCCTGTTTTTGGAAACGTTTTGGATGCGGGGACGGGTACGGCGAGAATTCCGATCGCAATTTCTCAAATGCGGCCAGCATGGAAATTGACTTGCATTGATTTGTCGGCAAATATGCTGAAAGTCGGGGCCCAAAATGTGGAAAAGGCGGGCGTGCGATCGCAAATCAGTCTCGAATTAATTGACGCTAAAGCTATGCCGTATCCAGACAGTTATTTTGACATGGTGATTTCCAACAGCATTATCCACCATTTGCCCGATCCGCTGCCGTTTTTGCAGGAAGTCAAGCGGATGTTGAAGCCGCAGGGAGCAATTTTTTTGCGGGATTTGCTGCGGCCGGAAAAAGCGGAAATCAGGGATAATTTAGTCAATCTGTATGCGGGAGATTGCAACGCGCATCAGAAACAGTTATTCAGCGATTCGTTGCAAGCAGCATTTACGCTGGATGAAGTTGAGGAGATGATCCAAAATGCCGGGTTGGATGGGTTGAGGATTTATGAATCTTCAGACAGACACTGGACGGCAGAACGTGCTTGGTGCGAATATTTGTAGGCACGGGACGATCGCCCGATAAAATTTTATACGCAGTATTGCAAACATTCAAGTTAAATACTTGTCCCAATCCGACCAACTGCGAAACCGACCCACGACGCTCGACGCTTCTATTGTCAATTGGGAAGCCGGCGAACAATAACCTAGGAATTCAGACGCGGTTTGTAAGGCATAATCGATTCATGCTCCTTTCCAAAGGGGTTTTAGAGCCAGTCCTTGTACTTTCCACGGTTCGGGGCTGGCTATTAAACATATTGTCTAATCAATTTATTGTTTAGTCAAGATGCTTAAGCATCTTATATAAAAAATGTACGATCAAGGATATGCCGAAAAAGCCCGTTCCGCGACCTGAAGATGAAGAGTCGCATTTGAAGAAGCTCAGGGAAGAACTGGAGATGAGTCAGGAAGATTTGGCGCGAGAGCTTGGCGTTTCGTCGCAAACCATCAGTCGTTGGGAGTTGGGGAAGAATGTGCCGACGTTCACCGTCAAGCAGATGAAAGCTTTGGAGAAATTGCTGGCTAGCATCGGCAGGTCGATCGGCGACTTACCAGATAATCTGTAATGGAAACGACTAAACAAGCCCACGGATAAATCCGTGGATCACTTTTTCCAATCTAAAATCTAAAATCTAAAATCTAAAATTACTCGATCGCGCCCTAGGTCTTTAGCATGATAAAGCGCGCGGTCTGCCGCTGCAATCAAGTTTTTTTGTGCAATGGACCATCGAGGAACCGTACTCGCTACTCCCAAACTCAGCGTCACGAGAGAACACACCTCCGAATTAATGTGTTCTATTTCTAGTTCTTTTATCCACACTCGAATTTTCTCTGCAATCGAGACACCTATTTCCGGTGAAGTCCGAGGCAAAATCACTGCAAATTCTTCGCCTCCGTAACGAGCTACCAGAGTCTCCCCCGAAACTTCGCCTGTCGAGTAATTTACAGCCTCAACAATAGTTTTCGCTACCTGTTGCAAACAAGCGTCTCCCGCTTGATGTCCGTAAGTATCGTTGTATTGTTTAAAAAAGTCAATATCGCATAAAATTAAAGATAGTTCTGCTGATTCTTGTCCCAATTCCTGCCATTTTTTCTCGAAGTATTCGTTAAAACAGCGGCGGTTCGCCACCTGAGTTAACCCATCTGAGTTCGCAAGGCGATACAATTCGGAATTAGCTGATTGTAATTGAGAATTAGCTGCTTCTAACTCGGCTTGTGTTACCGATAAATTGTAATACAGTTGCCTAATATACCCAGTAGCTTGTTGGTGAATTTCGGATAAAGCTACCAATACTTGATGCACGTCTAACAGTCGGTAAACTTGAGGTTCTAACTGCACCACAATCGGCTCGTAAAGCAGTTCGGGCTGCCGCTGCATGGCTCGCTGAGCTGCCACGACAATTAAGGCTACTCCTGGTAAAATCAAAATATCAGTTTGAGCTATCTGATACAAAGCCATAATTGGTCGGCCAGCAAATGTATCTAGTCCGTAAGGGCGGCTCATGCGTTCCATAAATCGCCTGCGCGATATCATCCCTAAAAATTCGCCATTTACGGTCAAGATAACTCCCGGAAGCAGCGGGTGAGCTTGAAAAAACCGGGCTACTTCTTTGGCTAGGGATGAAGCTTCAACTTGAAAATTTAATACAGCCAAATTCTTAAGAGTAGACTCTAAAGATAGATTTTTTGGTAGTTTTTCTTGTGAGTTAGATGGCGGGAGAAATTCAACAGACACAGCGCAGATCCGAATAAACAATAAAGCAGCAACAAAGCTCGTCTCAACTATTAACTTATCTTAGTATTTGTTTCGTGCCATTGGCTGTATTTACTACACTATATAATAAAGGGAGTAAACTAACGCCTGACTTTATTTCCTGCCTGCATTGCATTGATTCCTCATTACTACCTTAGAGATTTAGTGAATTATTACTTAATTTTTACTGTGGATTTTGGCTGTGTAAAAAAACGATTTGGTCGCCATTCCTTAACTCATTCACGGGGCAAACAAACTCAAGAAACCTGGTTGTTAAAAAGGGGTAAAAGCTGTAACGAGGTTTTGCGTAAAAAAATGTAGTCTCTGCCTCTCTTCTCAACTCAAAACTCAAAACTCAACATTCCCTCACCACCCCCAAGTTCCTGGCCCTCCCTTAAACGGTCCGACAATATCTTTGGTAATCCAGCCGCCGTAAAAATCCCCGGGTTGAGATTGCACTAATTCCCCGTCCACATAACAGGCATCCATCTTGCTCGGATAAAAAGCCACATAATCTTTAATAGCGGCAAAAACCTGATTAGGACTGGGATAAAACCAAGCAGCATTTACTACTTCTTTCGACTCTACCGTCACAGTGTAATAACCGGCTTGTCCCTTCCACTCGCACCAAGATCCCCGTAAAGTTTTGTGCAAATATTCCATTTTGATGTCATCGGGGCAGATATAGTAGACCGGAGGGTGACTGGTCTCCAATACCCGCTGAGGACGGCGCGTGTCTGCGATCGTCACTCCATTAAAAATTATCTGTACGTGTTTGGTCGATTCCTCAAGCCGAGGGGGACGCGGGTAATCCCAAACAGACTCTTCACCAGGGCCGGGTTCTATTCGATCGAAGTTCATTCGCACAATCTCCCCTGCAAAAAAAACAATTAGCGACTTAGCATTACAATTTAATGTACCCTTAATCGAGTCGCTGCTTCAGACCAAACCAGCTTTTCTCAACTCTTCGTAATATGAGCATTCGCGGTATAGATGTGTCCGACTACCAGCCCAATGTCAATTGGCAAGCAGTTGCCCGGGATGGTATTGTCTTTGCTTTTGTCAAATCGACCGAAGGTGCAACTTTAGTTTCCCAAACTTTCGCCCGCAATTGGGCGGCGATGAAAGCGGCGGGGATTCAACGCGGTGCTTACCACTTTTTTCAACCTGCAAGCAGCGTTCAAGGACAAATAGATTTGTTCTTGAAAACTGTAAAACTCGAAGCAGGGGATTTGCCGGCCGTCTTGGATTTGGAAACTACAGGCGGTTTGAGTGTGGATCAACTGTGCGATCGAGCCGCAATTTGGTTAGAAGCAGTCGAAAAAGCCACCTTGATGCGGCCGATTATCTACACTTACCCCGGTTTCTGGGACAACCTGGGGACAAAACGGTTTGCCGATTACCCGCTGTGGATTGCTCACTATACCAGTGCTGAGGAACCTTGGGTTCCCGGCGGGTGGAAAACTTGGACTTTTTGGCAGTACAGCGACACCGGCACCGTGTCAGGCGTCTCGGGCAATGTAGACACCAATATTTTTGAAAGCGTCCGAGAAGGCGCCGTAAGTTATAAAGTTGCAGACATCCAGAGGGAATTAAGAATTAAAGGTTTTTATCAAGGTGCGATGGATGGTAAATTTGGAGCCACCACCACAGCGGCGCTCATCTCGTTTCAGAAATCTCAAGGTCTCAATCCAGACGGTATTGCAAGCCTCACAACCTGGACCGCTTTGATGCAAAAATCTCCCAAAGTATTTGTCCCCCCTCCAGCGCCGACACCCGCCCCGCAGCCGACTCCCACTCCTATATCCGGCGTTCGACTGACTCAGATATTTTCGTCTTATCAAGCTAAGGCTAGCCAAGATACTGCCTTAATTTGGCTGCAAAGTCAAGTTTCTACCTCTGTTTTAGGGGAATTTGCTCAAAAATGGCGGGCAACTACCTTACCTCAAGACAGTAATTTGCGATTGATAGATGTAGGCAAATTTTATCGCGGTTTAGCACAACAAGACCAAGCTTTAGATTGGCTGCAAAAACAAATTTCTCCGGCTATTATTACCGAGTTTGCACAAAAATGGCGTTCTCAATCTATTGTCACTAATTCTCCGATTCGGCTGATAGATGCGTGCAAATTTTATCGGGCCGCACCCAACCAAAACCAGGCTTTAGATTGGCTGGAAGGGCGAATTTCCCCGGCCATTCTATCGGAGTTTTTTCGCAGGTGGCAGAATGCCAGTCGATTATAGATTATAGATTGAGTCTAAAGATGAATCTTGCGATTTGAGATTTTAGATGGGAAATCTACTCTAAAGATGAGTCTGAGGGCGATCGATTTGAAATGTGAGCTTTTTGATTGGAGATTGACTCCACAGATGAATCGGGGGTTGAAAGGCTCTATAATGGAAAAGCTGGCAAATCTTGCTATTTGAGATGTGAGATTGACTCCCCATCAAAATTAGTCAAATCCTCTTCCTCTGTGCCCGCATCCCCATGGGACTCTCGAACATATCTCGAACATAACAGACAATCTCTCGCTTAGCTACAGCTTACTGCCATCTTTGACGCCAAGAGAATTATCTGATAAAGTTATAGCGACTATCAAGTTTTTTTAATCTTATTGGGAAAAATCCAGGGCCGTGCCGAGTTTGTAAGCTGCGCCGAAAATAGCGCCTGCACTCCAATTACCCGCCATCGAACAGCTAAAACTAAGCGGGCAGCCTGTAACAATTATATCTATGGAAATCCCCTTTAACATCACCCTGTTGATGGTCATGACCGTCATCTGTGGCATCAGCGCTCAAGTTCTCGCCGCCTATCTGAAAGTTCCGGCGATCGTCTTTTTGCTGTTGTTTGGTATTTTAGCCGGCCCAGACTGCTTGGGAGTGCTGCACCCGAATCTGCTGGGCAGCGGTTTAGAAGTTATGGTATCCCTTTGCGTAGCTTTAATTCTGTTTGAAGGCGGCTTAAATTTGGAATTGCGAGATTTGGGCAAACTTTCGGGCAGCATCCGCAATTTAGTTACAGTAGGCACTTTAATTACACTAATTGGTGGCGGAATGGCCGCACACTGGTTGGGGGAATTTCCCTGGCCGATCGCATTTTTGTATGCTTCTCTAGTAGTCGTCACAGGCCCGACGGTAATCGGCCCTTTGCTCAAACAAGTATCCGTTGACAAACAAGTTGCCGCCTTGCTAGAAGCAGAAGGCGTTTTAATCGATCCTGTCGGGGCAATTTTGGCAGTATTGGTGCTGAATATTATTTTGAACGGCAATCCTGATTTGCTCGTTTTGTTCCGAGATTTAATAGTCCGACTCTTCGTTGGCGCAGTCGTCGGAGTTGCGGGAGGTTGGCTGCTGGGATTCATTCTCAAGCGATCGCAATTTCTCTCAGAAGACCTCAAAAACTTAGTAGTTTTAGCCGGTTTGTGGGGATTTTTCGGCTTAGCAGAAGAAATCCGCAGCGAATCGGGACTGATGGCAACAGTCCTCTCCGGCATCGTCCTCAGAGCCGCTGCTGTGCCGGAAGAAAGGCTGCTGAGGAGGTTTAAAGGTCAACTGACAGTCCTGGCTATTTCCATGCTGTTCGTGCTGCTGGCGGCTGATTTATCCCTCGCTAGTGTGGTCGCCCTCGGTTGGGGAAGTTTGTTTACAGTTTTAGCTTTAATGTGGGTAGTGCGGCCGATCAACGTTTGGCTGTGTACTTGGAACAGCGGACTGAATTGGCGGCAGAAATTATTTGTTTGTTGGGTAGCGCCTAGGGGAATTGTCTCAGCGTCGATCGCATCTTTATTTGCAATTTTGCTCACCCAGCGGGGAATCAACGGCGGCGACTCGATTAAAGCCTTAGTTTTCCTAACAATTATTATGACAGTTTTCGTCCAGGGACTAACGGCCGGACGGATCGCTCAACTGTTGGGGATCACCTCAAAATCCGCAACCGGTGCTGCAATTGTCGGGTCAAATCCTTTAAGCAGATTAATTGCTCGCTTGTTTCAAGAACGCGGAGAATCGGTGGCAATTATCGACACCGACCCGGAAGCTTGCGCGCAAGCAGAACGAGAAGGTTTGCGGGTGTTTTTGAGCAGTGCTCTCGACCACAGCGTGTTAGAAGAAGCCGGACTGGAATCGATGGGAACTTTTTTGGCAATGACTAACAACGGCGAGGTAAACTTAGTGTTAGCTCAGCGGGCTGCCGAGGAGTTTGCACCGCCGAGGGTTTTGGCAATATTTCCCAAAGATCCGCAAGCAAATACGCCTGCTAATCAGAGTAAAATCAATCAAGCTTTTGTCTCGGATTTGTCGCTGAAGGATTGGAACGAATATTTGAGCGACGGCGAAGTAAAATTGGGGGAAACTGAGTTAAAAAGTGAGGGATTGCAGTTTCAGATTGCTCACTTGCAAGCTTTGGTTAAAGCCGGGGAGTTGACGCCGCTGCTGCTGGAAAGACAGGGGTACTTGCAAGTAGTGTCGGCGACGGAGATTTGGCAAGCGGGCGATCGAATTATTTATTTGCTGTACGATCCGACACCGAAATTGTTGAAAAGATTGTCTGGTTCGTCTCAGTCTCGTTTGACTTTGGAAAAGCATCAGGTAGTTGAAGAAGTGCCGATTCCTTCTCCGGTTTTAGAGCCTGTTTTGGAGGAAGCTAAAATCGAGAAGGAAGCAGAAGTTTTGCTACCGCCAGTTTCGCGATAGGAGCAGTAAGCTGTCGTGCATATAGATTGTCTATGGTATTAGAGGGGAAGAGGGGGAGAGGATTTTACAATTTTTGATATGGGATTGAAATATACAATTTCAATGCACAACATATATCAGATCGATCGCAACAAGCAGATTAGAGCGATCGTCCTTACTCTGCCTCCCCAATTAAAGTAAATGCCACCCAATTTCGCGGCCCAGGATGAGTTTTCATCGTAGTTAACATTGCTTGCCGCAGTGCCTGTGCTTTGTCGGGATTATTTTGCAAGTTTTGATAAAACAACTGCATCAATTCCGATGTCGGCGCATCGGGAACCGCCCATAAAGAAACAATCACACTCGGCACTCCTGCTGAAATCAAAGCGCGCGACAAACCAATCACCCCATCCCCGGTAATCCTGCCTTCTCCAGTGTTGCAGGCACTCAAAACAACTAAGCTTGCTTGCAGTTTCATGTCGAAAATCTCTTCTGCGGTCAATAAGCCGTCATCGCTACCAGAAGGAGCCATAGCGATCGCACTTCCCAATCCGCGCACATCATCCAGCAATCCATGCGTTGCCAGGTGAATAATCGATGCTTGGGGCATTTTTTGAACGATCGCAGCTTTTGTACCTTGTGGGCCTAAGATAGCTTGGGTTTTGAGCAGAGGCGCGATCGCGAGCGCTTCGGCTTCAGCCCCCGGTAGAGGAGACAATTGCTGTTTGGGCTCTCCCAGATAGGCAGACACACTAGGCATGGTGGGATTGCCCAATACTAGAGCCCTGCCGCTGTGGGATTGCTTCTGTGCTAGCTTCTGTCGTTGCTGTCGGGTTAAATCCAATACTTGAATCGAAGGGGCGGTAAGAATCGTGTGTTTTTCGATTAAGTAAGTGCCGCCGGAATCTTGCAGGGCGGGGAAGGGCACCTGGAACAGGGAACCTTGGGGAATGAAAATGACGTGGGCATTAGGGTCTTTGGGTAGGAGGCTGGCAATGGGATCGATTAGCAGTTGATGCAGTGTCGGTAAGTCGGGTTGGGGTTGGGTGGAGCCAAGAGTGCTGCGACTGCGAACGGCGAGAAATTCTCGATTGCCAATAATTAAGCTGGCTAGAGAGGCGTTGTGTTTTTGCCAAAGGGGTTTGAGGTCTACCTCGCGGAAGGTAATTTCGCCCGTGGGTTGAATCACCCAAATGTAGAGTGCCGATTCACGCCCTTCTCGTTTGCCCTGAATCTGGAAGATATCGTAGATGATGGAATACTGCACCAAAGTGGCGTTCTGTGCTTTGGCGATTTGGCGAATTTGATCCTGGTTGGGAGAAGTGTTAATCACCGGATTGGTAGAACCTGAAGATAAGCGTTCACTCAGGAGATCGACAAAGGCACGAGCACGTCCCCGTTCGGCAATTTCTAAGGCGGCGATCGGGTTATTCTGAGCCACCCGAACTTGTTGTAAAGTCCGATAGGTGCGAGCTTGTTCTTCAAAGATGGAGACTTTATTCGCGTCGTTGGAGCCGAGCATTTGACGCATCGATTCCCAAACTTGAATCCCATCGATCAGCATTTTCTCAGCTTCTGTTGGGTTGCCAGCTCTCAAGAACGTCGCTCCGAGGTTGTTGAGCGCCGCACCTTCTTCGTGGCGCTGTTTAAGTTCGCGGGCGATCGCTAAATATTGCTGTAAATACTCAAGGGCTTTGGCATAGTTCCCCAGATTGAAGTAAGCAACTCCCAAATTCCCCAGTGCTAAACCTTCTCCTTGACGGTTTTTAATGGAGCGGGCGTTCTCTAAATATTGCTGTGCATACTTAATGGCTTTGGCATGGTTGCCCAGAAAGCTGTAAGCGGCTCCCAAATTCCCCAGTGCCTCACCTTCACTTTTGCGGTCTTTAATGGAGCGGGCGATGACTAAGTGTTGCTGGAAATACTCAATGGCTTTGGCATAGTTGCCCAGATAGAGGTAAGCGCCTCCCAAATTCCCCAGTGCTATACCTTCTCCTCGGCGGTCTTTAATGGAGCGGGCGATGGCTAAACCCTGCTGTGAATACTCAATGCCTTTGGCATAGTTGCCCAGATAGAGGTAAGTGAGTCCCAAATCGATCAGTGCCTCACCTTCACTTTGGCGGTCTTTAATTTCGCGGGCGATGGCTACACTCTGCTGTGAATACTCAAGGGCTTTGGCATAGTTGCCCAGATCGAGGTAAGCGACTCTCAAAATGCCCAGTGCCGTACCTTCCCCCTCGCGGTCTTGAATTTCGCGGGCGATCTCTAAATATTGCTGTGCATACTCAATGGCTTTGGCATAGTTGCCCAGACTAAGGTAAGTTTTCCCCAAAATCCTCAGTGGAAAACCTTCCATTCCGCGGTTTTTAATTTCGCGGGCGATGGCTAAACTCTGCTGTGTATACTCAATGGCTTTGGCATAGTTGCCCAGAAAGCGGTAAGCATTTCCCAAAAAGGCTAGTGTTGCCCCTTCCCCAAGGCGGTTTTTGAGGGCGCGATAAATTTGCAGTGCCTGTTGCCAGGAATTCAGGGCTGCTTGGACTTGGCCAGTCTCATACTGTTGAAGCCCCTGCCGCAACAGTCGATCGCCCTCTGCTTGACGAGCATCGGTAGTTTGAGCGATCGCTGGGAAGAGAGAGTCAGGAGTAGTTAATAGGGGGATAGTGGCAAGCAGGAACAGGGAAATGGAAGCTAGGAAAACATTAGTGAGCCTAGAATGGGTTGATTTGACTCGCTTAAATGGGGAATACAGCATAGGATTCTAGAGTTGGAAGTTAGAGAATTAGCCCGATCGCTCTTTCTGCTGTCGTCGTGCGATCGCCTCAATCTGCCACAGGCGATCGTCCTTCATAGAAGTTTACTCTCCCTCCCCAATCTCGCCGCAGGGATGGGGACTCTAATCTGAATTAGACGACTATTTTAGCGATCGCCCGATCGGTTTGAATCAAACCATTACCCACTGGCATAGTCAAGTCCAAAATCAAAACCTGGCGTGTTTAGATCGTCCATATCCAGAGCCGTCTGCTCTAATGCTCGATTAACGCCCGCAGGACTTAAGTGGAAATTTGTAATGCTATCCTGTTAACCCATTTCGATTAGCTGTTGTGGTCAAAATTTGCTCAACTTGAGCTGGAGTTAAAGTCGGATTGGCACTCAAAACTAAAGCCGCTACACCGGCTACCTGTGGCGTTGCCATAGATGTGCCAGTTAGGGTGTCATAGGTGTTATAGGGAGTTGTAGAATAGATGTCTACTCCCGGAGCAACTAGGTAATTCAAAGGTGTGGAACCCGCACGGTTAGAGTCGTCATCCATGCTGCCGTTTATATCAATACTGCCCACGGCAATTCCCCAGCGATCGGCATTACGAGCTGGATAATCTGGTTGGTCAACACCCGCGTTTCCGGCTGCCATAACCACAACAGAGCCTTTGTTATTTGCATACTCAATTGCGTTATTTATTACGTTGGAAGGGACAAACTCATTTCCCAAGCTGAGGTTAATTACATTGGCTCCATTATCAGCAGCATAGCGGATTCCAGCAGCAACATTATTCGGATTCCCACTGCCGAAGGCGGACAACACTCTGACAGGCATAATCTTAGCATTGGGCGCAACTCCTGTGATGCCAAAATTATTTTGTTCCGCCGCGATCGCACCTGCTATGTGGGTCCCGTGACCGTAGAAATCCAGATCCATAGGGTTGTTGTCGCTAGCCACAAAATCCCAACCCCGAATATCATCAATATATCCGTTGCCATCGTCATCAATGCCATTTCCAGCAATTTCACCAGCGTTCCGCCAAATATTTTCATCCAAGTCAGGATGGGTGTAGTCAACACCACTATCCACGACAGCTACAACAATCCCATTTCCTGTAATGTTCTGATTCCAAACTTCCGGCGCATTTATGAGATCTAGCGACCAGCTATTCCCACCCCTATCGGGAAGAGCAGGGAAAAGACTTGAGCGGTTTAAGGTGTGAGAAACTGCTGCATTTGCATTCACCAAACCGTAGCCGTAGTTAGTATTATAAACACCGTTAGGTGTCGTAATATCTGGCACTACAGGAACAGCGGTTGCAGAAAGATTTAGGTTGTAATTGGTAGATCCTGAGTAGCTAGAGACTCGGACATAGTAGGTTCCAGGAGCCAAATTGGGCACATTAATAGCATCGGGGACTGTGCCACTCTCTTCAGAGAAGTCAACATATTCATCAAAATCGACTACACCGTTGCGGTTTCTATCTTGAATTAGCTCTACGTCAGCATCCGCGCTCAAACCGTCGAGACGCAGGTTAAAATTGCTCTTAGTGTTGATATCGAATCGGTAGAAATCCTCGGTATCGCCTGTTCCCACAAAATCAGTTAAGTTGATGTTACCGTTCTGAACACCAACAATATTACGAGCTGTCGAAAGAGAGTTCCCTGGATCGGCGAAATTCAACTGGGAAGCAGATATCGTTCCTGTTAGTGGATCTGCGTTTGCGATCGCCGATTCTGACTGCGGTTTGAGTTGAGCATCGGCGACATCGCCACTAACTCGATCGCCCGCAGAGACACTGAGACCCTCGCCTGCATTAGCTACAATAAAATCTGCGATCTGTGTGTGTTGGTCGAAGCTGGATGCTGTGGGATTAGTCAAGCTAGATTCAGCACTATAACCAGGAATATTCAATGGCTCGATCGCTCGGCTGAGCAACTCGCTGTTAGCCGGAAATGTGGATTGGGCTATCGCGTTTGGCTGTTGATTGAAATAAAGGCGATCGTTAGGATTAGTTGTGATGTCTAACATAATTTAAAACCTCAGATAATTAGATTCATTCTTGATTTAAATCTTACGCAGCACAGATCGAAAAATCATCCGTTCTACCCACAGACTTGATCAAGTACGGGGTGCAAAATAGATTGCGGGAAAGTGCAAAGTATGTGAATATGTAGAGTAGATGGTTCACTTCCATCAGTCTTAAGATTGAGAGGCGATCGCGAACAAAGATTCATTCCACAGTCCGCCAGGGAATTAATTCCCTGTCTCATAGCGCAAGTCCTCTAAAAGAGGACTAAAGAATATAACTCATTAGTCCTCTTTTAGATATAAATGTCGCTTTTAGGCACTGAAGTTTTCAAGAGCCATTGATGAGGAATAAATTCCTCGCTACGAAGCTATAACAAGGAATTAAAATCCCTGAGCAGAGATAATACTACCTTGAATATCTGCCACTCTTACATTTGGCACAAAGCCTACTATGTCGCCGGAATTCCTAACTTTAATTAGAGTGCCTTCACTCTCTATCGGTTGAGTATCCCATGAACCGGGCGGGGCAAATAGTTTGAAACTTTCTGGTGCATCAAACCCAAAGAAAACTGTGACATCGGTCACGTATTGCAAGTCTACATCGCTAGCATTCAAACCGCCGGCCAATCCAATGCGATCGAGGCCACCTCTGAAACCTACAATAAAATCCGCATTATTGACATCCCTAACTCCGGGTTCTGCTTGGATGACGTACAAGTTGCTGCCCCCGATTGTGATTGAATCATCATCCAAACCTCCTAAAATATCGTGACCCAAACCTCCCACCAGAGTGTCATTTCCGCTAAGGCTGATTAACAAATCATTGCCTCTGCCACCCAAGAGAATATCGTTCCCTGCATCAGCTATTATAAAATCTGCATCTTGACCGCCGCTGAGAGAGTCATTTCCCTCTTCTCCAGTCAGGAAGTCTTTACCTTTTCCTCCGAATAAAGAATCGTTGCCCAAATCCCCGCTGATAAAATCTTCTCCTTCATTGCCACAAACCAAATCATTAGCTGTTGAGCCAGTGACTACATCGTCACCTGCAAGCATCCAAACTCCTAAAGGAAAATTAGTTGCATCTGCGATCGACAAAGTAACAACTTCGGATGTATTGTCGCCAATTAATCGTTGAAGTTCTGACGGATCGGGTTGTAAAGCCATAAAAAAAATCCTCTTAACACTTGACTTAAATCTTAAGGAACCCAGATGGGAAAATCATTCGTTCTATCCACAGACTTGATTAAGTAGGAGGTGCAAAATAGATTGCGGGAAAGTGCAAAGTATGTGAATATGTATAGTAGATGGTTCACTTCCATCAGTTTTGAGATTAAGAAGATAACTCGGCGGTTGAAACCGCGTCTACAAAAACAAAGTCGGCCTTCGCCGACTAAAGAATAAAGATCGTTTCCGATTGCATCGGAATTATTAGTATCCAAAAAGGAGACGGCAGTGCCGTTTCCCTACAATGTTATTTTGGGTAGGGAAACGGCACTGCCGTCGGCTCCATCATTCCGGTACAACCGGAATTGATATAATTTAGGAGAAAATTTAGGATAAAAACATTGAGCCAATCCGCTATTAATAAAAACTTACTCTGCCTCCCCAATCAAAGTAAATGCCGCCCAATTTCGCGGCTGGGGATGAGTTTTCATCGTAGTTAACATTGCTTGCCGAAGTGCCTGTGCTTTGTCGGGATTATTTTGCAAGTTTTGATAAAACAACTGCATCAATTCCGATGTCGGCGCATCGGGAACCGCCCATAAAGAAACAATCACACTCGGCACTCCTGCTGAAATCAAAGCGCGCGACAAACCAATCACCCCATCCCCGGTAATCCTGCCTTCTCCAGTGTTGCAGGCACTCAAAACAACTAAGCTTGCTTGCAGTTTCATGTCGAAAATCTCTTCTGCGGTCAATAAGCCGTCATCGCTACCAGAAGGAGCCATAGCGATCGCACTTCCCAATCCGCGCACATCATCCAGCAATCCATGCGTTGCCAGGTGAATAATCGATGCTTGGGGCATTTTTTGAACGATCGCAGCTTTTGTCCCTTGAGCGCCTGTGATGGCTTGGGTTTTGAGTAGAGGGGCGATCGCTCTAGCTTCTGCTTCGGCTCCAGGTAGAGGAGACAATTGCTGTTTCGGTTCTCCCAGAGACAGAGACACACTAGGCATGGTGGGATTACCCAAGACTAGAGCCCTGCTGCTGTTGACTGGCTTCTGCGCTAACTTCTGTCGTTGCTGTCGGGTTAAATCTAATACTTGAATCGAAGGGGCGGTGAGAATCGTGTGTTTTTCGATTAAGTAAGTGCCGCCTTCATCTTGTAGGGCGGGGAAGGGCACCTGGAACAGGGAACGTTGAGGAATGAAAATGACGTGGGCATTGGGATCTTTCGGTAGGAGGCTGGCAATGGGATCGATCAGCAGTTGATGCAGTGTCGGTAAGTTGGGTTGGGGTTGGGTGGAGCCAAGACTGCTGCGACTGCGGACGGCGAGGAATTCTTGATTGCCCACGATCAAGCTGGCTAGGGAGGCGTTGTGCTGCCGCCAGAGGGGTTTGAGGTCTACCTCGCGGAAGGTGATTTCGCCTGTCGGTTGAATTACCCAGATGTAGAGCGCGGATTCTCGCGGTTCGCTTTTTCCCTGAATCTGGAAGTTGTCGTAGATGATGGAATACTGAACCAAAGTGGCATTTTGTGCTTTGGCGATTTGGCGAATTTGCTCCCGATCAGGAGAAGTGGCGATAACCGGATTGGCAGAATCAGATGATAAGCGCTGTGTCAGGAGATCGACAAAGGCACGGGCGCGTCCCCGTTCGGCAATTTCTAAAGCCGCGATCGGGTTATTCTGAGCCACCCTGACTCGTTGTAAAGTCCGATAGGTGCGAGCTTGTTTCTCAAAGATGGAGACTTTATTCGCGTCGTTGGAGCCGAGCATTTGCCGCATCGATTCCCAAACTTGAATCCCCTCGATCAGCATTTTTTCAGCTTCTGTTGGGTTGCCAGCTTTTAAAAACGCCACTCCCAGGTTGTTGAGCGCCCAACCTTCCCCAAGGTGGTCTTTAATTTCGCGGGCGATGCCTAAATCTTGCTGTGCATACTCAATGCCTTTGGCATAGTTGCCCATATCGAGGTAAGCAGTTCCCAAATCCCCCAGTGCTGCAGCTTCCATTCGGCGATCTTGAATTTCGCGGGCGATGACTAAACTCTGCTGTGCATACTCAATACCTTTGGCATAGTTGCCCAGATCTATGTAAGCAGTTCCCAACTCCCTTAGTGCCGCACCTTCCTGTTTGCGATCCTTAATTTCGCGGGCGATGACTAAACTCTGCTGTACATACTCAATGCCTTTGGCATAGTTGCCCAGATCTATGTAAGCAGTTCCCAACTCCCTTAGTGCCACACATTCCCCAACGCGGTCTTTAATTTTGCGGGCGATGGCTAAACTCTGCTGTGGATACTCAATGCCTTTGGCATAGTTGCCCTGATAGATGTAAGCAGTTCCCAAAAAGTTTAGTGCATTACCCTCCCATTTGCGGTCTTTAATTTTGCGGGCCATCGCTAAATATTGCTGTGCATACTCAATGGCTGTGGCATGGTTGCCCAGCTCGAGGTAAACCCCTCCCAAAAAGCTTAGTGCCAAACCCTCCCATTTGCGGTCTTTAATGGAGCGGGCGATCGCTAAATATTGCTGTGCATACTCAATGGCTTTGGCATAGTCGCTCACAGAGCGGTAAGCGATCCCTAAAGTGCCTAGTGCACTAATCTCCAATTGGCGATGTTTAATTTCGCGGGCGATGGCTAAACTCTGCTCCCCATACTCAATGGCTTTGGTCGAGTTGCCCAGATGGTAGTAAGTGCTTCTCAAAAAGCCTAGTAATACACATTCCGCAAGGCGGTTTTTGAGAGCGCGATAAATTTCCAGTGCCTGTTGCCAGGAATTCAGCGCTGCTCTTAATTGGCCAGTCTCTTCCTGTTGTATCCCCTGCTGCATTAGCCGATCAGCCTCAGTTTTACGAGCATCGATCGCCTGAGCACTAGCCGGAAGTGGGGAGTGCAGAGGAATATACAAGGCAACAGATAAAAGGCAAAAGGCTAGGGGAAAGAGAAAGCCCGATCGCACTTTACAATTGCTGGATTTAAGCAATTTTAGCGAGAAAGATTTCATAGGATTTAGTCTTTGGATTGCGAGGGTTAGCGCTGTCCTTGGCGCTGTTGTTCGATCGCCCTAATTTGCTTCAATCGATCGCTCCAGTCTTTCAAAGGTTCGGCTTCCGAACTAGCAAGAGCATCTAGCAATTCCAGCACAGCCGCTTGGTTTTGAGAAATCTCAGAGGCTTTGCGCGCTTCGGCGATCGCGTCATACCACAGCCCAGACTCCGCATACAGGTCGATCCGCTGTTGGGGAGTTTGCGCGGCTGCAAGTTGAGTCTGCAACGACGCCGCAGGCCCAACGACTTGGATTTCTGCCGCCGCCACCACATTGCTCGGAGGATCATCCGGATCGCAGACCAACACCACTTGCCACTGATAGGATTGCCCGATCGACAGTTGGGGCAGATTTGAGGGCAAAGCCACCGACATTATTCCTGGCTGACTCTGCATCTCGGTTCTGTAGAGCAGTTGTCCCGTGCGAGTAAACAGCCGGAATTGCAGCGGACGAGGAGGGCTATCGGGTACAAACCAGGTAAAGGTTGGATGCCCAGAAATCGTCTCTCCCACATGGCTAAACGGCACTAAGGCAGTCAATCTCGCCGATGAATTAGCTTCGCAACTGCCGCCGCGAGTGGTATTCGTCCCCGTTTCTTTCGGTTTAGAAGGGTTTTGAGGAGGAGTGTATTTTGCCAGCGCTACAGGAGCGATCCAGAACGAAACACTCAGCATTAAACTCGCAATGCCCGCAGAGTAAACGGTTCGACGCTTCAACTCGTGAGTCATCATCGCAATCCCCTCTGTAACTATTTCTACAGTAATCAACAATACAAAAACACAATAGAGGACTGCCCGCAAGCGTTGTTTGCGGGAAGGTGCAAAGATATTGGTGTCAGCTTAAGGGCAAACCCTCAGTCCGGCAGTCCGGCAGGGGTTTAAACCCCTGCCTCAAAGCGAAACTCGTCTTCAGACGACTAATGAGTTCTTCAGTCCTCTTTGAGAGGACTTTCGCTATGAGACAGGGAATTCATTCCCTGGCGGACTGCCGGGTGGGCGGGAGGACTGGGTGGACTGACAGCTTAAGTTGATACGCCTTGGGCATTGCCCTATCCAGAGTTGCCGTGTTGTCGATCGTTATATCTGAGCTCTTAAACCATTCTCAAGAACAGGCAAGATGCCCGTTCCACAAAGAGTGAATTTCTTGTGGAACGGGCATCCTGCCCGTTCATAAAAGCCTTATTGAAAATGGTGCAAGATATCATCTCAATTAGCTCGGATTTGACAAGGGTGAACCCAACCAATTACCAGAACCAGCGCCGTTTGGCTGACCAAGTTAACTCGCACACTGTCCCCCTCGGTACATTTGGGTAGCGCCGAAAGGTTCCCCCTAATTGTTTGGCTAAGTTCTTTGCAAGCTGGGTTCCTAATCCTGAAGGTTGGATTTTAGGGTTTGGATCTTCGGTTATTTCCCTGTCTCGATCAATTTGAGCCAAGCTAAGCATTTCTGACTGAGACGGTTTCCCCCTACCATTATCCGCCACCCGGATCACCTGCCGATCGCCTTCTTGAGTGCAAATTACGGTCAAGCGAGTGGCTTCGATCGCGTGTTTCCCGACATTGCAGAGCGCTTCTTCCAGAAAGCGGCAGAGTGCTCGCTTGTGTTCCAACCGCAGATGCGAGGTGTTCAAGGGATCGAACTGCACAATTTTGAATTTGATCGTTTTGAGGTAGGGCAATTCTTGTTCGAGCGTGTTGGAATAGACCTTATAGAGCAATTCATGCAATGGAGCCTGCAGGGCCAATTCGATCGCACTCCCCATGCGGAGATGCGGTTCATCTGCGATGGCGTCTCGTTGCACAGAGCCGTAAACTGCCCGCAATTCTTGATTCAATCGTTGCAGCTCCGGTAGAAATAACGGCGGTGTTGCTTGTTCTTGAGCAGTTCTCAAAATTCCCACCAATGTTTGTAACGGGCCGCTATGAATTGCATTAAAGGTCTGCTCGATCGCAAATTGACGTTCCTCCAACCGCAGTCGGAGTTCCTGTTCGTGGCGATAAAATAACGCTGCGGTCAACCCAGCCCCATTCAACACGAGTACGAGCAACACAGGCACGATCGGCACCCACCATCCCAAAAGAATCAGCCAGTAACAGAGCGCGATCGGGCTAATGCTGGCGACTAAGAGTCCGATCAAAATTTTCCCGGGCGATCGCAGAAATCGTCCCAAACTCATCCCCAAGAGTCCCCAGACCGCAATCCAGAGCGTTTCCCAGCCCTCCCCCCAAACCTGAAGCAACGCTCGCCGATCAAGCACCGCGCTAATCATCTGGCTGGTTTCGTGGGCTTGCATTTCGACTCCGTAAATCCGTCCGGGATTGATACCTGCGATCGCGCCCGAACTTGCCAAATCCTTCGCGCTAAAAGACATCATCCCAATCAGCACAATTTTGCCTCGAATCCAGTTCGGATCTACTTGTCCCGCCTTGATTTGCTCCAGGGAAAGCACGCGAAATGGCATTGTCCCGCTGCGAACATTCAGTAAAATTTGGTTGCCGCCTGCATCCGCCCCCACATATCCGCCAGAGTTTGACTGCACTCTGGTAAATTCAATGCTGCCAAAGCGCATCGCCTCCCGATCGCGAATTCCATTACTTAGCTTAATTCCTCGGGTTGCTAAATAGAGTTCTGCCAGCCGGAGCGCGAAGGAAAAACGGTATTCCTGTCGATCGTTGTTAGTGCCCAATAAACTGCGGCGCTGGTAGCCATCCGCATCGAGTACGAAATCTGCAAAGCCAATCTGTTCGGGTAGTAGCCCGGGCGGAGGTGCGACGGTAAAGCCACTGCGATCGGGCAAAGCAATCTCCACTCCGATCACATTCTTGCTGCTGCGAAACACCGATGTCAGTTCAGCATTACCCGGTTCAACCGGAATATCGCGGACAATATCCAGCCCGATCGCGATCGGTTGATAGGCCTGCAAGCGTTTGAGTAAATCGGCAATATCGCGATCGGGAATCGGATAAGTTCTAGCGCGTTGAATATCTTCCTCAGTGATGCCGACAATTACAATCCGTTCATCCATTGACTCAGGAGGACGCAAACGCAGAAATTGATCGAACGCAACCAACTCCCAAAACTGAAGCGCACCGCTCAATCTAGCCATCATCACAGCGACAATCACCATCAACCCTGGAAGCGCTCCTCGTCCCCAAGTCGTGACCTCCGATTTCACTGCTTGCCATCGATCGCGCTTCACTAATCAATCAATCCTTCTTCCCTAGCTCGCACTTCCGTTTGAATCCGCAGATTCTTATCATCATCAGGATACACCTCTAGCACATCTCGAATCTTAGTCCAGTAATACTGCACAGTGCGTTCAGAAACATTCATTCGTTTGGCGATCGCAGTATCCTGCAAGCTCTCGTGAAAAGCAAATTGCAACACCTGCATCCAAGCGGGTTTGAGTTGCAGCCCATTGCGGATCTCTCTGGGTGTATAAATCCGCTCGTGCAGCGCCCAATCAACCATTGCCAGCAAGTCTTTCATCGGCTGGCTCTTATCGACAACTGTGAAGCCGCCCATGTGATTGTCGATCGACGGTTTCAGCCAAACTAAAGTCCGAACATGGGCACTCTGCACCACAATATTCAGACTCGGATACTGCTCCATCAACGTTTTGAGGAGTTGAAGCCCTGAATTTGCTTGAGCCGTTTCGCCGATCGTCTCTGGCATCACCAGATCCACAATCACCAAATCCGGGGTCGTCTGCGCTATTTGCTCAAGGGCTGCCTGAGCCGTCGGAGCCGTCAGAATGTCTGCCTCTGGATATTCTTGCTTCAGAATGTTAAGCGTGCCACCTAACACCATCGCATGGTCATCCACAACTAAAAAAGTTCGTTTCTCCGGTTGAGGTAAAGTCTGGGGCATAGTTGATTCGTTGCCACACAACATCGTCAGTTTAGGTAATCCGTCAACCCATTATAGATTTGGGATTTACGATTTTCGATTTGTGACCTAGTTGAAACTAGGGGTTTTAAACCGCTGAAATTCTCATTCAAAATCCCAACTCCCCAATCTAAAATCGTCTCGGTCATCTTCTTAGAATAGAGGAATTACGTGGCTCCCGTCCTGCATCTGTCCGCCAACTGAGGTTGGGGATGTCCGCAACGAGAATTGCGCTAAAGCGCAGTTCTATTATAATCTAGGTGTCGTAGCAGGAAAAAGGATGATTTTATGACAGCAGAAGGTTCGTATCAAGCAAGCACCTTCAATCGAGACCTTGAGACAGAAATCCAGCGGTTAAAAGCTCAAGTTCACCTCAGTTGGGAAAAGGAAGCGCGCACTTTAAAGTGGTTCGGCTTGACCGACGGGATGAATGTTATGGAAGCGGGTAGCGGGCCGGGATTCTTCACCGAAAAACTGGTAGAATTGCTGCCCAACAGTTCGATAACAGCGGTTGAAATCGACCCCGTACTGCAGGAAAAAGCAGCAGAATATTTGCAGGACAAAGGGGGCTATCGAGTAAATCACGTGCAAGCATCGGTTGGGGATACGGGCTTACCGGCTAACACTTTCGATTTTGCGATCGCCCGTTTGCTGTTCCTTCACCTCCCCGATCCTGTCGCAGCAGCTAGAGAAATATTCCGCATCTTGAAGCCTGGGGGAAAACTGGTAATTATCGATGCCGATGGGGATCTGTTTTGGCTGACCGATCCACCTTTGTCAGTGGAGAATCTCAAGAAGAAATTAAAGGAGGTAACGGCATTGCGGGGTGGCCATCCCTACTTTGGACGACATCTGTGTCGGCTTCTGAAAGAAGTTGGATTTGTTAAGCTGTTCGACATCTAAACTGCATTAACTCGCGTTACCTTTGTTTTTGATGTTTCGGTTCCATTTCATAA